>JAEOSV010000141.1 GCA_016840185.1 Candidatus Hermodarchaeota archaeon
TGGCCCTTGGGAAAATGTATCTACACATGACTATTTTGTCACCAGAGAATATATACGAGTTATCGGAGTTTTAGGTTCGATTAGCTCAACGGGCAATTCAGGTGCAGTATCAATTACGTTCTCAAATGGCACTGAATGGGTATCTGACTCAAATCCAGCTTTTAATTCCGTTACCAACACGTTAACGAGTGAGGTTTGGCAGATTCCTGAAACGTTTGAGGAATTTGCAGGGAGTGATTGTACAGTTATTGTAAATTTCGCTTCGGGTTCTCAGTGTGGAATGAGCGCTCAAGAATTTACTACATTGAGCCAAGCGCAAATTGAGATTTTCCCACTAAACAACACAGAACTTGGTTGGGATGACTTCGATATCATCGTGAATGTTCGGAATCTATATTCTGAGGAACTGATTAATGATGCGCTGGTTCGATTACGTTATTTTAACATACAAGGACAGATTCAATCAGTTGAAATGTCGAATGATATGCCAGGGGTATACTCAACTACATTTTCTCCAGGAGCCTTTGAATCCAATTCCCCAGTTACCTTCTATGTAGAATTCTATAAGGCAGGATATGCGAATACGACTTATGAACAAGGAACTGCTACTCAATTCATTATTGTCGTGAATACAGGGCTTCCAGCTGAAACTCAGCTGATTACAATTGGAATCGTTTTAGCGATAATCATTTTCATTTCATGGCTTCTGTATAGCAAAGGATACAAGCAACGTTACGTTCAACCCAAAAAACAACAGCATGAGAAAAAGCTTCAAGAAGTCTTATCGATTTACAATGATGTCACAAACCTCTCACGTTTCCTTGTTCTTCATCGCGGTTCAGGTATTGCTCTATTTGATGCACTAGGAGAAAGGAGTCGCGATGGCTCATTAATCGGCGGCTTCCTTCAAGCCATTCAAGCTTTTTCAAGCGATGTTAACGGAGAACACCAGCCACAAGATGTCGCTCAACTTTCTGAGATTAGCTATGAAGGATTTCGCATCATCATTAACGATGGACAGCTTGTTCGAACAGCGATTGTATATCGAGGAATACCCAGTGAAACTCTAAGAGAAAAACTAGAAACATTCACTCAACGCTTTGAAGAACGACACGAACATGATCTAATTGAACACGGTCATGATCTTCAGCGATTTCAAAACACAACTAATCTATTGGAAGAGATTTTTCACATTTCACTCCTCTTCCCTCACAAAGTTGAACCTATAGCAAGTGATATTGACCTATCAAACCTTGAGAGTCGTTTACATTTTGTTGCACTTGAATTAACCAAAGAGCAGTCACATATCTACCTTTCAGAAGTTATGAGCACGTATATGGCAACGGTCCATGACGATCCAGTAGAATTACTAAATAGTATTTTCCAACTTCGTGATAAGGGCTTACTTGTTCCACTCGAAGCATTCCCATCAATGAACTCAAGTAATAACGTTTAGTTTGGAATCCTTGAATCGAAGTTTGTTGTTTTCTGGACGGTGCCGAACACTTATTTGAGAATTCTAAATGTGCTGATTCACCATTAGGATGTTATTTCATAGTATCACCGTTGTGAATTACGATGCCAGATGAAAAAGAAGTCGGTAGCTCACGCCGATATATCGTTGTGATTGGCGCAATTATTATCCAAATCTGTTTAGGTTCAATTTATGCCTGGTCAATATTCCAAGCGGCACTACGAGAAGGTGTTTATTTATGGCCCTCACTATGGACACAATTACCCTTTGCTGCAGGTCTCGCCTCCTTTGCACTTTTCATGATTCTTGCAGGTCGATGGCAAGATCGTATCGGACCTCGAAAAGTTGCTACTATCGGTGGAATTCTTCTTGGAACCGGTTACCTGCTTGCTGGATTAGTTGATATTATCAGTCAGGGTAGTGCCCTGATTGGTACTATTTGGCTGGTGGTCACCTATGGGATTATCGCCGGAGCAGGAATTGGGTTTGCTTATGTCTGTCCCATTGCAGCGCTTGTGAAATGGTTTCCCGATAAAAAGGGTCTTATTACCGGTGTTGCTGTTGCAGGGTTTGGTGCTGGAGCACTCGTAATGGGATATGTACAAACTTGGCTCCTTGGATTGCCAATAATCTTCCCACTTGTTGGGGGCGCATTCCTTGTACTCGGACTACTCTATCTTGTCCTTGTGGTTTTTGGGTCCCAGCTACTCACTAATCCGCCCCTCGGATGGGTTCCGCCCGGATATTCACCATCGGTGGGTACTGCTGAAGCTAAAGGTCATAACTACGTCTCGAGAGAGATGATTGTCACCGTCGTATTCTGGTTATTGTGGTTCATGTTCCTCTTTGCTGCAACAGCTGGGCTAATGACTCTTGGAAACGTAAAATCCGCCGCTGCGGCAATCGATCCATTATCTGCAAGTCTCCCAACCTGGGGGCTCCTTGCTGCAATCATTGTTGGAGTGATGTCCATCTTCAATGCTCTCGGACGTATAGTGTGGGGCGCGGTTTCTGACCGCATCGGTCGAGTAACCACACTCGTCATCATGTTCATCCTCCTCACAATCGGGATGTTCAGCTTCGCCTTTCTAAGTACTACCTATGCGAGCTGGATCATCGTAATGGTTGTTGCCTCACTCGTTGGATTCTGCTTCGGTGGTAACTTTGCTCTATTCCCATCATCAACGGCTGACTACTATGGTACAAAGAACGTAGGCTCCAACTACGGTGTCTTATTCACAGCCTATGGTGTTGCAGGCATTACAGGAGCACTGGCTGCAGGGCTCATCGTAGACTTTACCGGAAGCTATCTTCTCGCCTTTGTAATTACTGGAATACTCGCAATAGTTGCAGTCATCCTAGCCCTCATGTTATACCGAATCAGAAAACCGAATAAAGAATAGCATTCCCACCATAATGAGGTACTACGGTACCTCTTACTATCCTTTTTTCTTATCTCTTCTTCCCGACTACACTGAGATAGATGGCACTATCTGTTTTTCCATCAAGTTGTAACAATTGGTTCAGTTCATCATCAAAAAAGCAGCCACTTGACACCTTCGCCTGCCGAGTGGATAAATCTAATTGGTCTCGATGAAGATTTCCATGATTATATTTGGTGTTGTTTTTAGAAATCTTCGCCAATAAGTTCAGGATAGTTTTTCCTTATTGGGCTTTCAAATATTTGACCGCCTTCAGCGCCCAATCCGCATCAGTTCGTAATGCTCGTCCGACAGCGATGAAATCAACACTTCCATCTTTAATCGCTTGATCTGCATACTTCGGAGTTCTCACCCCGCCTACTCCAATGACGGGAACATCGACCTTAGATTTGATCGCTTCAGCCTGTGGGACAAAAAAGCCTTCACGAACAGCTAGCACACTTGGTGCTCCACCACAAAGCCCCCCAGACACGTTTAAAATATCAACCCCTGCATTAGCAAGCGCCCTCCCAAAATATTGAGAATCCTCAATCTGGGTGCCCATTAGTTCAAGATCCACAGACCCAAGACGGTATAGAAGAAGCCGTGTACCAATTTTCCTCTTCACTTCTTGAACTACTTGGAGAGGTAGGCGTATTCGGTTCTCAAGGCTCCCACCATAGTCATCCGTGCGGTGATTAGTTATCGGTGAATAAAACTGGTTGAGAAGAAACCCATGGGCACCATGAATCTCAACACCATCAAATCCTGCCTGTACAGCTCTTTCTGCAGCTCGTCCAAAGGTATAGGGAAGCATTTCAATCTCATCAATTCTTAGTTCACGGGCACTTTCCCTAGCTGATGCTGATACAGATTCGATTCCTAATCGAGATGGGGCCTTCGCTCCTGCATGGTTCAGTTGCAGGATAATCCGAGTATTGAATGGCTGTATGCGTTTCACTAATTCCTTCAACCCTGGAACAAGATTGTCATCATAAATCCCAAGCTGCCGTTTACTAAGTTGCCCATGCAAGTTCACATAACTATGTTCAACGATTATTAATCCGAGGGCTTCCGCACGTTTTTCATAAAATTCGATGAGTTTCTCCGTGACGCCACCTTCTACCGTGGCATGATCACCCTGCATGGGAGGCATTACAAACCGATTCTTGAAAAACATCCCCTTAACTTTGATTGAATCTAACACACTCGGCATCATTTTGGCTCCTGTAATCTCATCGAGTGATGACCGAGTTGTATGATAAAAAGCAACCGCACTTACTGGTCCCCTGGCAACACCTATACACTTTAGTAAAGGAAATTCACGCCTACAAGGTACCCATCACGAAAACGTGAGTCTCATGAACGAATGCGAAACCAAAAAGAAACTCATCGTCGTCGAGAACTGCATCGAATGCCCCTACGTCCGCAACCAAGGCGAACCCGGCAGCGGAAAAGTTGCCCTTTACTGCACCAATCCCAGTCTAGTCACAGGTGCTAAATTCATCATCAGCTTTGATGACCTCATCAACGAAGGGTTCACACTCCCCGAGTGGTGTCCCCTCGAAGATTATTCCGATTAAACTTTTCGTACACCTCCTACTACATATATGTCTACGAATAATTCGCTCAAGAAAATAGAAACTTTAAGAAAAGAACTCCCATTATCATATCTGGGAATGCTTATGCCATCCTTTGTCAATGATTTTGGTCCCTTCCACGATAAATCCTGGATTAATGCATCAAGTATTGGTGCCATGCCCCGGCTAGCTTATGAGGCTGCGCAAGAGGCCATAAAGTGGAACACTCGACCATACAAAATTAGTGAAACCGTCTTTGCAGATGTACCGAAGAACCTCAAAACCGCTTTGGGACAGCTCATCGGCGCACCTTCTGAAGAGATTATACTGGGCAATAGTGCAACGTATGGCATTCACTTATGGGCGAATGGAATCCCCCTTAAAAAAGGGGATGAGGTCCTGCTTGTCAAAGGAGATTTTCCAGCTAGCATCTTGTCATGGATCTATCTCCGTACCCACGGTATCACCATCACCGAAATTGACCCGAAGCAAGGGTTTCTCCAACCTGAAGATCTCACTGATTCAATTAATGACAAAACTCGTGTTCTTTGTGCCACGTGGGTTGACTCCTTTACTGGGTACAAGTTTGACGCCAAGGCTATTGGCGATATCTGTCAAGAAAATAATGTGATGTATCTTCTCAATGTCACCCAAGGGTTAGGTGCCATCCCCTTTGATGTGTCCAAGGTTCCTGTCGACGGCATCACTTGCACGGGATACAAGTGGTTGTGTGGTCCCTATGCAACGGGGTTTGCTTGGATGAAACTGGAACATATTAACAATCTCAAATACAATCAAGCCTATTGGATACCAATGCAAGGAGATCGAGATTTAGACAAAATCCGTGATTACCAAATTTTAACAAATATTGGTTCAGCAAAATATGACGTCTTTGGCACTGCTAATCTGTTTAATTTCGTCCCCTGGACAGAATCGGTCAACTTATTTCTCCGACATGGAATAAACGCAATTGCTAAACACAACACCCAGCTAGTAGATCAATTCATTTCGGGTCTTGACCCAAAGAAGTATGAAATTCAAAGTCCCACAGAGGGACCTGAACGATCCGCGATTATCCTGGTGAGCCATAAGGAACCCGAACGCAACAAGGCGATTTTCGAGTTACTTCGCGAAGCTAAGGTGTTTATATCGTTTCGTGAAGGACTGTTACGCTTTTCACCGCACCTCTACAATACTCCTGAAGACATCACGAAAGCCTTGAACGTGCTCCATAGCATCAATTGAGACGCGAATTGACCATTTTTAAGTTCAACCCTGATTCCCATTAGATTTTTAGGAAGTATCCCTGCATAGATGTTGCGGGATTTGGCATGTTTAACGTAACCTTTGTAAAATTCTCCGCCATGAAAAACAAAGACATCGTTGATAGCAACGATGAAACCATTGGTCGAGTAATCGACTTCCACTTCGTTCTTCAAGACCGAAAAGTCATCTTCAAGAGTGTTGTCATGGGTGGAAGCCGTATTGAAGAATTTCTCGAACGAATCGGAGCAAAAGCTGACATTGACCCCTTCTTCTCCCTTGAACTCATCGATCGCTACGAAAACGGAAAACTCTTCCTTAAAGTGCCCTACGAAAAGCTCAGTGAACCTGTTAAAATGGGTGAAGACGAGAAA
>JAEOSV010000142.1 GCA_016840185.1 Candidatus Hermodarchaeota archaeon
AGGGCTGCAGCAGATCGAATGACTCGTCTCCTCGACATCTTTGGGCGTCCAGATAAAGAGGCAGAAAAGGAGATTGTGAAACTTATCCAGCGAGTGGCCAAACAAGCGATGCGGACTCACAAACAACTTACAATCAAAGTGAGTTCGCCACAAAAACTCAAGGGTGTACGAGTAACAGGTGGACGTCTTCTCCCTACGGTGTTTGTCAACTTATTCAGGAATTCTGCTCAGCATGCAGGTGCGAAACCCAAAGTTACCGTAAAAATTGTTCAAAAAGGGAACCTGATTCAAATTGATGTAGTGGATAACGGTCCAGGAATACCAAAGAAGCTTCAAGCTAAACTCTTCGAGCGAGGTACAACTTCCAATGGCGGTGGATTGGGGTTAAACCTTAGCAAACGCGTTCTTGAAGCCTACGGCGGCTCTATTGAATTAATTTCAAAACCTGCGAAAGCAGGAGCTGGGTTCCGAATCTTCATTCCAATAGAACAAACCTAGTGCACAAAGATACGTGTAGGGAATTCGTGCTGGGACTAGGACACGTACTTTTCTGGATTCTTATCAAATTCTACTTTGCAGCCAGGTGCACAGAAATAGTATGTTTTTCCTTTATACTTGGACGTCCATTTCGCTGTTCTTTCGTTGACTTTCATTTTACAGATTGGATCAATTGCCATTCAAACCACCTGCTATGTGATTTTTTGTTTTGGTGGAGTTTGTAGAACCCTTATATTAATATATCGAATTGGATATATCCAACCTGTTACAAAAATGGGTTCTCCGGTGAAGAACATGAGTGAAAAACCACTAGACGCTGTTCTGGATGATTTTGCGAAATTCTACATCCTCCTAGTGTTAAACGAAGGTACAATCCATGGCTACGGCATTATCAGGAAATACCATACTCGAACCGGACGAACACTAAGCGCTGGTACCCTCTATCCCTTCCTACAACATCTTGAGGAACAGGGGATTGTTACCAGTGATGATAAGCCTGTGGGCAAGCGCCCTCGACGCGAATATTGCCTTACGCGTAAAGGGCGTCGTTCAGTAGGTCAACTCCTTGAGCGGTTTGCTTCAATCACAGCGGCAGCTATAGAATCGAATTTACAGGTGTGTGCAAGTTGTGGTTGTAAAGTCTATGAGGGCGCCCATATCGAAGAGGTTGACGGAAACCAAGTGGCGTTTTGTTGCCACCACTGCGCAGCTGCGTATCAGAAACAGCATCAAAGCTCCGAATAAGACAACGGCAGGTGACTTATAATGAGTGAACAGAACAACAAGGAAACTGAAACAGAGCGGCTTTCTTTACGGATCGAAGGAATGCATTGTGCTGCATGTGTTGCAACGATTGAGAAGGCCCTGCTTCAACAGACTGGTGTCGCGAAAGCCTCAGTGAACCTTCTTGAAGAAAAGGCGACAATCGATTTTGTACCAGGAAAAGTATCACGAGAAGATCTTGAAGCCGCTGTTGCATCAACAGGGTACACGTCAAGAAGGGCTGCGATGACGTTGACTCTGTCGCCAACACCACGCTCAGATGAGTGGTCGTATATCAAAGAAAAAGTTGCAGAAATTGCGGGCGTTCTTTCAGTTGCTGAGCATGTGATGTCTGGTCGCTTAACCATCGAATACGACGAGGTCTTAGTGACTCTGAAGGTAGTTCGTAACCAGTTGAAAACAATTGGATTCGACATCGTCGCTGAAATGGATACCGATATCGATCGAGAGGCTATGACCCGAAAGGCAGAAATCCGCTATTATTCAAGGCGCCTTGCGTTCACTGTACTTTTCACTTTGCCCATTGTCATAATCGCGTTTTTCCCCTGGTTGATTTCGCCTTATCTCCCGCCAGGAATCGTCCCTGCAATGATTTTATTCCTCCTAACTACTCCGGTTCAGTTTTTCGGTGGATATCCCTTTTACAAATCTGCCTTGAATGCCGCTCGACACGGCAAGACGAACATGGATACCCTCATCATGTTGGGCACCAGTGTCGCCTATTTCTATTCAGTCGCGGCAACTTTCCTTCTTCCAGGTCAGGAAGTATTCTATGGATCTGCAGCGATGTTACTTTCCTTCATTCTACTAGGTCGAACACTTGAAGCAATCGCCAAAGGGCGCACGTCTCAGGCAATCCGTGCCCTCATGGATTTGCAGCCAAAAATCGCTGTTGTCATCCGAAATGGCGAAGAAATCACTATCCCCACCGAAGACGTTGAAGTGGAAGATCGACTCCTTGTTCGTCCTGGAGCTCAGATTCCCGTTGATGGATATGTCATAGAAGGCCAATCTTCGGTGAACGAAGCCATGATTACCGGAGAATCAATACCTGTCAGCAAAAAAGTTGATGACGAAGTGGTGGGAGGCACAATCAACGAGACAGGAATCCTAGTTATTGAAGCCACACGAGTGGGATCCGATACG
>JAEOSV010000143.1 GCA_016840185.1 Candidatus Hermodarchaeota archaeon
TTAACCGCCGATATCAGATAGCTAATCCCTACGAAAATGAAGGGAGCTACCTGAAACACATACGGAAGTTGATGGAACAATACGATCCCGTTGTCATTCCCGTCGGATTCATCGATGCCATGTTGTTGTCGAACCATCGCAAATCCTTGGGTAAAAAGGGAACTGTCATTGTACCTAATCATATCGCCATCAAGAAGGCCTCAGACAAAGTTACACTAAAGCAATTATGTCAAAAAACCGGAGTAACCTATCCCGGAACCGAACGGATAACCAAACGTTCATGGAAAAAGGCACTCAAATCCTTGGGATTACCACTTGTTGTAAAAGGCTCATCGGACGCCGCCAACCCACAATATGTATTTCATGCATCGGAGCTTCAAGCAATCGTCGAATCCCGTGGTGGACCACTAATTGCCCAACAATTCATTCCTGGGACAGGAATTGGGTATTTTTCTGTCGCCCAAAATGGTCATATTCTTGCTGAATACGTACACAGACGAGTTATTGAAACCCGCCCAAGTGGAGGTCCCAGCCTCGTTGCCTGTCATGACCAAGACGCAACCGTTTACGATTTGGGACGAAAGATCACTTCATCTCTCAACTGGACTGGCGTGCTCATGGTCGAATTTCGTAAACATGAAGAAAGTGGCAACTATTACTTAATCGAAGTGAATCCTAAATTTTGGGGTAGTCTTGAACTGGCCACCGCATGGGGAATCGATTTCCCACAATACTTGTTACACAGCCAAGAATATGCTTGGACCCCCTCTCCCGAAGCTCCTGAATATCCAATTTTTCACAGACGGGGAACTCGCGGCTGCTTTTCATGGCTATTACCCGGTTTCAGTGCCTATTTCCGCACGAATCCGAAAATCTGGCTTCGTATGCTCTGGTACGCTTTGAAACGCAACCAACGCACCGACATCCATTTACGAGATCCTCGCGAACTCCTCTTTGGTGTTCTCTCAAGACTTTTCAACATTGTAAAACCACAAGCAGGTAACCCAAGGAAAGCGCTCCGGGACCAGTATAAACAAAATATCCAAACTCTTCAACACCGCCTTTTTCAACAACCAATTCAAGCCCTAATTTTTGATTTGGATGGAACCCTCGCTAACCTAAAGGTCAACTGGGGGAAGGTCCGTGAAATGCTCATACTCCAGGGCCTCTTAGATTCCCAAGAAACTTCTGTGATGGTTGGGCTTTATCGTGCTCAACAAACTGATCCTGATCTATATGCGAAAATGAGTCATATTGTTGAAACCTACGAAGAACAAGCTGTAACAAAACTCTCACGATCCAAAGCGATGACCAAAAGTTTCCAGAGCCTTCGACAATTTAATATCAAAACTGCTATCATCTCAAAACAAACCTCACGTAATATCCAAAATGCAATCATACGACTACGACTTGAAGGAACTGTTGACTTCGTTGTTGGACGTGAAAGTGGAATGCAACGGATTCATCAAACACAACTGGCATTTCAAGCGCTGCAAATCCAACCCACCAACGCATGCCTTATCGGTGATACAATGGGAGATACAGTAGCTGCAGCAACACTTCAAATGGAACCCATTGCGATCACTGACAACCCTTATAGACTCCAACAATTCATCGAACTAGGAGTTCCCTGCTTCCCCAAAGTCACCGACTTCTTCCGCCTCCTCGAAAAACGTTACAAAAAGAGATAACATTGAAGGGATAAAATCATGAAAATCATCTTGACCCATGATGCAGATTCCATCCATAAGCCCTTTGGACATATCCTCGCCCGGCGGGAACGCTTCACTGACGAAGATTTCAAAGCAGCTGAAAAGGGCACCCTCAATCTTTACAACAACATTACGGATATCGTTCAATTGGAGGCCGAACTGGATTTTCGTTCCACTTTTTTCATCCCTACCTTCCTTTTCAGCCTTTATTCCATTTGCGACACGTTGAAAACCCTCCAAAAAGAGGGCACCGAAATCCAACTCCATTATGTTCACGAAGACCATCCACAATTCAAAGGTCTCTTCAGAATGCAGAAACTCTTATTTTCTAATCTGATTGGTCCGGTCCGGGGGGTACGGTGTCATAACCTCTGGGTGACGCAAACACTCCTTGACCTCTTCAAGGATGAATGGATTCTCTATGATTCATCATACCGCGGTGAAACAGTTGAACAGATGAATCCGTATCGACTGGAAAACGGGCTAATTGAAATCCCCATCGGTATCATGGACACCGATCTTTTCGGACGGCTTCACCTGACTGAAAAAGAAGCTTGGAAATTCATTCTCAAAGATCTCGATACAGCAAAAGAACACCATGTAGAATACTATACTTTCCTTTTCCACCAGGAATCGTTTCGAATGAAAGGAGGACGTCTGTACTCCAAACTCCTCAAGCACCTTGCCAAAGAAGGCTATGAATGCATTCGATGCTGTGACGTTCCACTCGTCCAAGAAGCACTCAAGACTGTCTAGTGAATGGTGAGATAGTCAATATCCCAGGGATAGTAGGTCACTATTTCCATTCCATCTTCGGTTATGAATACCGTATCTGAATGACGGAATCCACCAATCGACCGGTCATAGATTCCTGGTTCCACCGAAA
This sequence comes from Candidatus Hermodarchaeota archaeon, assembly GCA_016840185.1. The sequence continues at coordinate 2,599 of JAEOSV010000143.1, forward strand.
AGACCATGCCTGGTTCCATAATATCGCCCATCCCGTGATCAAGAAACGGTCGTTCATGTCCTTCCAAACCTATAGCATGCCCGGTATGATGTTGAACCAGCTCCATTACTCCGTGCTGTTTAAACACCGCACGGGCTGCCTTGTCCACGGCTGAACAGGGTTTTCCGGGAGCAAAAGCGTCAAATGCGGCTTTTTGGGCCTCCATCATAATATCGAAATATTTCCTTTGTTTCGCATTCGGCTCTCCCAAAAACATGGTTCGTTCTAATTCCGAATAATAACCTGCCACGTTTGCAGTGGCACCTGTTACTAGGGTGTCACCAGCTTTGAAGACGGTGAATCGTGTCATTGCATGAGGTATAGCTGAATAGGTTCCAATCTGACCACGATATCCTGCGCGAACTGGTAGACCTCCAATTGCAAAGGGGCGATATGCAATACCCAGGGCTTTTCCCATTGCCATCGACGCTTCTAAAGACGCGGTCGTGGACACCTCCACTTCGTTGAGCCCAATCTGAGTCTTATCTTGGAGCAGCTGATGGGCTAGATTCGCCCACATCGCCGATTCACGAATACACGCCAGCTCATCCTCATCTTTGATAATCCGCATATTCGTTAGTAGCTGGGATTTCACTTTCACTGGAAATCCTAAGACTTCTTCTAACTTCGGACCTTCATACCCCCACCGTCCCGAACTCCCAGGTGCTTCAGCCCCCAAACCATTGCTAATCTTCAAATCCTGCTTCAAAAAGTTCGCAAAATGCTTCATAGGGTGCTCCGCATCTGGATAATCAAAGTAACTCCCAATCTTTGCCACGTTGGGCACATCTTCTTCAACATGCTGTTTTTCCAATTCGGGCACAAAGAAGCTGATATCCGCCTTTTGTACAATCAAAGCAAAGGGGCGCTCTGTAGGAATGTGGACAAATCCGGTCAGATAATAGATGTGCGTTGGATTAAACACAATAAAATGCGCAATTTTCTCTTCTGCCAGCTTTGAGCGAAGTTTAGCCATGCGCTCATCAAATCGACGCTGTGGAATCTTCACAATGGGCAACGACAAAGCCTCCATGGGGGATAACTGCTTTCAGTACACCCATGTTCACCAAAAGGATTTCCGTTACATTTCCGGGTTAGGATGAGATGATAATTCACAGATGACTAGCCTCAAGTAAATGCAATTCTTCCTAGAATTTAAAAAAAGTGGAAGAAGGAGCCTAAGCTCCTCCACCTTCTGCTTCAATGAAGAATAGAATCGCTCCAA
>JAEOSV010000144.1 GCA_016840185.1 Candidatus Hermodarchaeota archaeon
ATTATTCACTTAGCTGTTTATTATTCATCTTTTGAGTCGTCGATGACAAATTTCTTCTTACCCTTGACAACTTTCCCATCCGACGTCTTCGCTGGTTGTTTTTTTCGAAGAGTTCTGAGTACTTTTTGGCGCTCTTCTTCAGTTAGGTCTTTAATCGTTTCGAGGACTTTGTGACGTTCTTTTTCAGTTAGGGAAGGAAATTCATCAGGACCTAGTTCATCTTCAACAGTTACAGAGGCGGGGGTGTCAGCGATGGCAAGGGTTTGGAAGATTTCATCCCAATCCTCTTTTGGCAATTTACGCAATTGCGCTGCGATGCGAGCTTTCTCAATATCACTGAGTGCCGGAAAAGTAGCTAATCGTGCCTGCAGTTCCTTTTCCAAATCTTCACTAACTTCTGGTTCCTTCACTTTCCTTTCAAACCGTGTTCCGTCCGCCATTTGTTTTCTCAAGTCTTCAATGAACCAGACCCGTTCTGAAGGTGCGATTTGTTTCATTTGCTGGAAGAGCTCCAATTTTTGCTCGTATTCAATAAACGGAAGCCCTTTCAACTCTGACCATATTGCTTCAGCTTCGGCTTCCCGCTCTTCCCACTCCACTTCCACAGGAACCACAATTGTAGTTGCTGCAATTCCGACTGATCCGTAATAGGGATCAGCAATTTCAGACATCAGCTCAGTTCGGTCTGAAATCCGGGTTCGGTCTACTTTTGATAAAGAGGGAAGATCACCTTTCCCGATGCTCTTTGACATCTTTCGCATTTTCCGGACCACCCATGGAACTGAAAAGATGCGAACGTAAGCCAACCACACCATTAGCAGGATAATTGCGACAACTGCTGCAATAGCTATGTAGGTGATGAGATTCTGCATGAACGGGTTTTGTCTTACATCTAATCGAATAGTAAGTGAATCAGGTGCGCTATAGTGAGGGGGTGTTTCGGCTTCGATTATGATTATGTATGTACCCTCGAAGAGTCCACTATTTCCAATGTAGAAATAGGTGCCATTCTGAAGATTTTCCATTGGTACTCCATTCGGATATAGGCCCTCTATTGTTAACGTGAGATTGGCATTTGGAATTAGCAGGTCGTTGTGAGTATCGCTTAGTGTGACTCTGATTTCAAATAGGCTATTTGTTTGAACGCTAATTCTTTCAAGAGAACTTGAAAGAGCTGTAGTAATTTTGGTAAGCGCGAGTTTGAATGGAATTTCTTTTTCACTCATGGTAATTCGAGCGGCAGTCACATAAATATTGTATTCCCCGATATCGAGCCCAGAGGTGTCGATGGTTGTATTGTAAATGCCTGGAGCAACACTTAGCAATGAACCATTTTGTAATTCCTCATCACTTCGATTTCTTAGACTATATAGGACAGTCGCCGCCTCAATGGGTGTACCATCAAGTGTTGTAAAATTAACACTTAGAATGAAAGAATCACCCATCACGACCTCGAGGGTGGCATCTACTACATTTACCAACTTTGTGCCGGTTGGGTTAATTGAAATCAAGATTGTCGTACTATTTGACGCATATTTTGCTGGGTTTGAAGCTTGAATTGTAACCAGATGAATAGGACCAACACTTGCATTAGCGAGGAAAGTTACATTATAAAGACCATTCCCAACCAATGTCAAATTGAGGAAACCACGGCCAGCCCAGCGATATTCAACAGTAGCGTCATTAATTGGGTTACCAAGATGATCCGTAATGAATACCGTGATGTTCACCGGAACATTATATTCGACATTCCATTGACCTGATACTGGATCAAGAACATACAAGTTCAATGGTATGCGACTCAGGTCCAAAGTAACGAAAAGGGTTTGTGACTCATAATGCAAGTAGGAGAGAGTAATTTGTATTGTATGGGGCCCAATCGTGCTAATTGAAGTGTTTAGTGTTATGATATAAGTTCCCAATCCCGTGTCATTAATTGTGAAGTATCCAATAGTCCATGTAACATTCACACTGGCTTTTGCGATAAGTAGACCAGGATGATCGATGTCGATATATGTGATGGTGAAAGTTGCATTATCTCCAATTGGTACGCTTTGATCATCCGGTGTGGCTTCGGCTGTTGTTCGAATTTCTTCAACCCGAAAAATCAAGACATTAGTACCGTCGCGATGATGTGTTTTTGTGGCCCAGATATCTAATTCGAAAGTTCCTTCAGCGCTAAACGCGGTTTGAATCATTATCACATAAACGCCGGGATCGCCAGGTGTAACATTGTAGAAGAAAGATCCCCAACTACATCCAATGTTCGCGCCAGAAATGAGTTCAAATGGGCTGTGTGATGTGTCATTAAATTGTAAGACAACAATAAGAAGGTCTCCATGGGGAATGAAGGTACCATTTGGAGTATCAGTGATCAACAATATTGTTTGAATATCACTGATTTGAAATGGGACAACGGTTTGTGCGGTTTGGTAGTGTTCTTGAGTGAAAGTTATTGGCAACGTGTAGGTTTGGATACCTGAAGGTACGTTAGTTGTGTTCAGAATGAGAAGATAAGTGCCATTATTGAAATCGGTAATCCAATAGTCAGTTCCATTGACCTCCCATATTCCTTGCCCCGGAAACGAAATATTAGCTCCAACGATTCCATAATCTGATTCACTATCACTGAAGACAAGAATGATAGTTACGTTATCACCCCAAGGAATATTGGGCGGAGAAGCATAACCAATGCCTATTGTGAATACTTGACGTATAATCAATTCATAGCTGAGTAATTTCGTTTCATAGTTGCTTTTGGAGAAGTTTAGTTGAACTGTGTATGTTCCTTCTGCTGCAGTCCCGTTGAAAATTATTGAATAGGTGCCATTTAACAAATTATCGTATGAGGGAGTAAAAAGACCGGAATCATGAGTGATTTGAGGTGGGGCATCATCGATGAAGTCATCTAATCCTGAAACGATATCCGAATAATTGACTGAAATAGTGAAAGTGCCATTCCAAGGAATAATTATTGTTGAGCTAGTATAATCAGTTGTTAACTTGGTCTTTTTATTTTCCACAAAGAGTTGAATCAGAATAGTCTGAGAGGCATGACCAATCTTAGTCGTATTTACGTAGACATCCGTTATAGAACCAGCCTTAAGAGAGCTAGTATCAACGGTATAATCGTAGTAGCCATCGCCAATTTCATTCATGTCCTGGAGTGGGGCCACACCTACCTGGATTTTGCTTGAATCAGCCGAAGAGATACCAGAAGAATTCCCAGCAAAATGGTAGAAAACAGTAACGTAGAATGATTCGCCCCAATATATATGAACATCGTAATTGTCCGCTGTTTGGTCGAATAGGGTCCATCCATCACCAGTTGGCGGATAGTTAATGGTGGTTCGAAGGACATCTAAATCTGTAGCCCAATTTACGATATTGATGAGGATTATGAACTGGTGTGTTTCATACTCCCAAGTAGCACCTTCAATACGCATTGAGACGTTATATCTAACACGATCTAAAGAACCGTAACTTGCATCATTCTTCGAGAAAGTCCGATCGACGGGATTATGAGAAAACTCTCCAGTTCCTACTGGAATCCAGCTTAATGGTCCCGTTGGATCATCATAGCGTGTGTAATTCACGATAGCATCTGGCCAAGTTGCGGATTCATCGAGAACGTATGCGTTTTGGTAAGGGTCAAAGAATTTGACAATGCTCGTGTATCCAGCAGTGGCAGAAGTTTCACCAGTAAACTCATCATCTCCCGTACTTTGTGTTGGCTTTATCATTACCAAATCTAACTTATTGATTAGATTGAAAGTGAAGCTGATTGCGGTTCCTTCGTCGTAGCTATTATTTACACAGCCATACCGAAAGAGTTCAACGTAGATTGTTGCAGTTGGATTGGGGCTCATCAGATTCGTGGGTACTGAGGTTGTATAACTGCCAGTTACATTTGACATAGTAATATATTGAAAAACGAGATTTCGATCGAGATATCGAATTTGCGCCACATCTGCATCAGTGATAGGAGTATGGGTCTGACTATTATTCCAGATAACTTCGATATCGAGTGCATCTCCCCAAAGGAAACTGTTACCATCGGTCCATTGCACACGAGTATATGATGTGTCGATTACAACTACAAATTTCGCTTGGCGATTCCCACATTGTGTGTTGTTATCAAACCCAACTGTGACAACCCATTGCAGCCCGAGGATATTGTCATAAACATCTGTATGCTGCCAAGCTGTACTCGTAAATGTGTCTGTTATTGTGTCGAAGGTGACAGCATCATCATTTTTCCAAAGAGTTCCATTTGGAAAGTAAATAGTAACATTGCCAAAGTTTGAGGGAGAGGTTTCGATGGGTTCGAGTTCAGCAAGTACGCGAATGTAATCGCCTTGCACATAGTACTCACCTGAAGTGAGATTTATCCAAGGGTCAATTGGTGTTGGTCTCTTCTGGAGTATGATTTGATTTACAAAATTCTGACTGGATGCAAAAATACTATATGTTTCCCCTGCTACTGCTTCGTTGTCTCCGATTTTGATAAAGTTACTCGGTGGATGAACTGGATGAATTGATAGCGAACCAAGACTTCCATTTGCTGCTGTCGCTTCCCAACCACTTTGTAAATGGAGTCCAAACGCGTATCTCTCATGAGATGATGGAGGTCGACCAGATGGTACCGTATATTTGATATGCCAGACTGGTTGCTCTGTTAAAGGCGCAGAGAAAGAAGTGGTTGCTGCTCCGATGCTCACGTTTTTGATATACATAGCATATTCGTAATCAAAGGTTATGTTGCTATACGTTGTGGAATAAAACTGGAAAGTCTGATCTGTATTCCAACAGTCAGCGAGGGGTATTGCTTCAACTAGATCTTCATCCACATATACATCGACACTTCCAGTTTGACCAGTAGGAGAATCGATGAAAGGTTCACCATTTAGCGTCAGATTTGCTTCACTCGGAGTGACTTGTGAACCAATTATATATCGGAAATTATCGAAATAGATATGCCCGCGAATGTCCTCATTTTTCTCTTTGGTTTTTTCAAACGTTAAGCGGAGTAAAAATTGACCGTCAATCTGATTACTGGTTTGAATTTCTCGAGTATCCCATTGATCACCAATGGAATCCTTTAAATCTTTGAGGTTGGTTGTCCATTCACCTTTGATACTTCCTCGGTTCCAGATTGTAATTGTCAGTTGATAATAGTCTTTGTCAGTGATATCGCCTGATAAGCGGATGTCGAAGAGAAGTCGCGCATCGTGAGGCCAAAATATGGATGAATAATTAAACTGGTTATCGATATACGATGTTTTATAACCGAGGAGTTTTTTGTTTGGATATTCCACATCCATGACATAAAGTCCATCTTGAGGGTCTTGACCTGTGACTGCACTATGTGATTGTATAATAGGGTCACTGGGTTCCATATTGGTGAGGTTCCAAGCATCCTCAAATGTAATGACATCTTCAAACGAACCATTTGGAATTGGGTCAGTAGTCCGTTCTACATTTGAAACATTTGCTTGAAGTCGATATCCCCGATATCCAGATGGGTATTGAACACTTGTATAGGTGAAGCTGGAGCCATTTCGTTCACCGGACTCAGTGACCGGTTGGCTACTTGCGAATTCGTGAACATCTAATGAAATACCTGTACCTTCATGAGGTGATGTGGGAGTTGCAGATGCTACTTGATTCGGGTTCATTGATGACGGACTTGTAATGATTATTGCTAAGAAAATTAAGACGACTGCTACCTCTAACTTTCCAAACTTCAAGGACCACACCTCATCGCAAATATCCCATCCGGTCAAATGGCACAGCCAGTTGCCGCCTATATATACTCAGCATGCAGCTTAATGAGCATTTTCTGAATTACCCGTCTAGATAACAACATGGCTCCCCGATGGGTTTGGCGTGTTGATTGAATATATCTTTAAACTGTAACGAATTTCCTAACTGAATTAGAAAAAAGAAGAAACAGGGACAGGTTAGTGTCCCTTACATACTTACTGATTATTCGCTTTTTCGGGTGGTTTCTTCGAGCGCTTTGATGACTTCTTCTTGTTCTTCCTTGGAGAGTCCACGGAGCTGTTCTACAACCGCAGCTTTTTCTTCAGTACCAAGAGCGTCGAGCGCTTCGAGACGGGCGTGAATGAGGGGATGGACGCCTTCAGGAACGGGGCTAGGCTCCGCAGGAAGACGTCCGAAGCGAGTACCATCTGCCATTTGGGCCTTGAGATCTTCGAGGAACCAGACACGGTCTTTGGCAGGAATACGTTTCATCTCTTCGAAGAGTTCGAGTTTCTGGTCGTGCCCGAGGCCTTCGAGTTTTTCCAGTTCTTGCCAGA
>JAEOSV010000145.1 GCA_016840185.1 Candidatus Hermodarchaeota archaeon
ATCCGGAGCCTACTGTCATCCGCTGATCAAGATAGTTTCCGGTTAAGAATCGATGAATGAGGGTTGTTTTGCCTACTCCCCCATCTCCAACGACAATCATTTTCAAAACAGCTTTCCGGGGTAGGTTTGCATCTCCTGTTGAGACCCATCCAACTGGGCTTGGCTGCATTTTCATTACCCCGTCGATACTTCTAGCTCTTTTTGAGATGATTTCCCGCTGGTTTTTGTCCTCATCGTTCCTCGTAGATGAGTGTAGCCGATTCGATGAGTACAAGTGACTGCAGTTGGGGTTCCTCTTAAAGCCTCTTCAGCCAATGCCTGAACAAAAGCCAAAGTTGCGATTTTCTTGAAAGTTTCCATGGACTTATTTTTGCGCAATCCGATTTGCAAATAACGCTGCAATAGCTCCGGCTCCGATCCCATTATCGATGTTCACTACTGCTAATCCGAGTGAACAGGATTGGAGCATAGAAATTAAAGCCCCAAGGCCTTCACCACCCAAGCCATAACCGGTGGAAATGGGTAGTCCAATGACGGGAATATCAACGAGTCCGGTCACCAACGAAGGTAGTGCGCCTTCCATTCCTGCGGCAATGATGAGAATATCGATACCTTGTTCGACCATCTCTTCGAGTTCAGGAAAAAGTCGATGAACCCCCGCAACACCCACATCGTAGGTTGTTATCACTTGGCAACCCATTTGCTCCGCCATAACTCGAGCGGCTTCAGCAACCCGTCGATCTGAGGTACCTGCAGCAATGATTCCGATTTTCCCTCCCGTTTGCCGAGGATGATAGTTTCGTTTATGGAGAACTGCGATTTCCCCTTCCCCGAATACATCAAACACAAGATTCTTTCCACAAAAGCCTGAAATAGCCTGTTGTTGTTCTGGGGTCAACTTGCTTACAATCAAAACAGGTTTGGCATCCATTCCAGCCTTGACAATCTCTAATAGGTCAGAGACCGTTTTGTTCTTGGCGAAATGACTTCCGGGATGCCTTTCCGAGTCTCTCGGTGCACATCGAGTTTTGCTAGATGAGCGACTTCAACAATATTGAAAATGCGCAGTTTTGTTTCGGCTTCTTCGACTGTGTAATCGCCTCTAGCTACCTTATCGAGAATATCACGAAGCTCCGTCATTGATTCTACCACCACTTTCTCATAGAAGGACCAAGGATATTAAAGGTTGAAGATTTGACAACACTGTGGGATATGTCCGTGTCCAAATCCAAGATTTTAGTGATTGATCCCCAACTAGCGGGAATTGCAGGTGATATGTTTATTGCTGCTTTAATCGACTTGGGAGCTGATGCGAACACTGTCATAGGGGCAATGGAAGCATCTGCGAATTATGTGCCCAATTGCCAGAAGGTAATCGTCAAACCTCAATCAGTCACTCGGAGCCATATCAGCGGTCTGTACTTAGATATCACAATCGAAGAATCATTTTCAACACGCCCAGGCAAAGTGCTGTTAGATGCTGTTCAAACCATGACTAAGGACCTTCAACTCTCAAATCCTGCAGCAGCATATGCGAACCGAGCAATCCGCATACTTGTCGAAGCAGAAGCGGCTGTTCACAAACACCCCATCGAAGAGGTACACCTCCACGCAGCTGGATCAGTTGACACGGTCTTAGACATTATTGGAGCTGCCACCGCCCTTGAAACTCTCAATCTTGTTGACCCCAAAACTACCGAATACTTCGTACTCCCAATAGCCGTTGGAGGCGGAACCTTTCCCAGCGGACATGGACGGTTGGCTGCGCCTGGACCAGCTGTGATGAACATACTCACCAAGCATACGATAGCATTCAAAGGTGGTCCCCAAATTTGTGAAATGGCAACACCGACGGGTGTTTCCCTCCTTGCCGCGTTGAATCCAATTTCAACCCAGATTTTTCCACAACTCTATCCGTTAGCGGTTGGCTATGGAGCGGGAACTGGGGAATTACCAGAGATTCCAAACCTACTTCGATTCGTTTACGGAAAACCGAAAGTACCAAAGCACTCAGAGGAGGTCTAGTAACAATTAGAGCGGATACTAATCTCTTGTCTAAGAAACGATCCATGGCTTTGAAGCACCTCAAAGAACTGGGTAGCGTCGTAGTGGCACTTTCGGGTGGCGTTGATAGTTCTGTTGTTGCCGCACTCGCCTATGAAGCACTTCATGACCAAGCAATAGCGGTAACCTTCGATTCGCCCCTCAGCATTCCTGAGGAAATCGAAGATGCTCGTACTGTTGCGAAAAAAATTGGTATCCGTCATCAGGTTGAAACATTAGATGAACTGAAAGTGGCTGAAATTTCACCGAATCCATCGGATCGCTGTTATCATTGCAAGCGTTATCGGTTCCTTGAAGCAAAAAAGTTGGCCGCAAAACTTGGGTTTGATGCAGTGGTTGATGGTACTTCAGCCAGTGATTTAGACGAATACCGACCAGGATTGAAAGCAATTGAAGAGCTAGGTATCATTAGCCCTCTCTTAGATGTGGGAATCACGAAAGCAGAAGCACGGCAACTGGCTCGAGAGCTGAACCTCACTGTAGCAGATAAACCCTCAAACAGCTGTTTAGCTACCCGAATCCCTTATGGCGAAACTCTCACTCAAGAAAGGCTTGCACGAATCGCGAAAGCAGAAAAAATCATCAAGGACTTAACTGGCGTTGGAATGCTGCGTGTCCGAGATCACGGACGATTAGCTCGAATCGAGGTTGTCCCCGAAAAGATTCCGGTATTGCTCCAAGCAGATATTGCCGAACTAATCATGGATCAGCTGACAGCTGTGGGATACGAATTTGTTACCGTAGATTTGAAGGGCTATCGGTTTGGAAGTTTCGACGAACAAGCTCCATCCTAAGAAAGAACTGCCGAAGTTGCAGCCTGTTGAACTCAGTGTAAATGAAAGGCTTTTATCACAACGGTTCCACGAATAGCATACACTCAATCATACTGAGGGAGCAAGATGCAAAAACCCAAAGTTGGACTCCTGACCCTTTCTTTAGCCCGGGAACGCACGGATATCGCAGAACAAGCAAATAAAGAACTGCTAAAAGCCTTGAAAATGCAGCCTCTTGAAGTCATCCCCCATGATGAACTTGTTTTAACTATGGAAGATTCAGTGCGAATATCCGAAGACATGATGCACGACCATGTTCAATGCATCATCTACAATATTGGCTCCTGGGTCTATGCACCAATGGTAGTCTCGGCGGTGCAAGCCACTGGCCTTCCCAGTATTGTTTATGGATATCGCAGTCCGGCAGCATTCAGTCTTGTTGGTGCAGCAATTACCCATGGCAGCCTTGATGAACTCAATCTTTTACATCGGTTTGTATATGGAGAACCCGACTCACCGGATGTGCTTACAGCAATCACAAGTTATTGCCGAGCTGCAATGACTTTTGATAATCTTAGTCGAAGCAAAGCCGTCGTCATTGGAGGAAAAACCATGGGCATGGTAACCTCGGCTGTTGATTTCAGCCAAATAAAGGATATCTTTGGCACCGAAATCGAACACGTCGATATGCTCCGATTGTACCTAGACGCGCAGAAAGTTCCTGTAAAGAAAGTGAAGGAAAAGATGACATGGGCAAAGAAGACCTATGGATCCGTGAACGTCTCTGATGATGTTTTAGAAAAAAGCGTCCGCCTTTACTTTGCGATGAAAAATGTGATGAAGAGTGATGGCTATGCTTTTGGAGGATTCAAGTGCCAACCAGAATTTATTGATAACTACGTGAGCGGGTGTATGCCAATTTCATGGCTGATTAATGAAGGCACCATGATGTCTTGCGAAGCCGATATGAATGCAGCATTCACCATGCGTATCCTACACCTGATTAGCGGACAACCCGTCCTATTTGCAGATGTCAATGACTTGGACATGAACACTGGAATTTTACGACTGGTGAATTGCGGGACAATCGCAACTGACATGGCTACCTCACCCAAGGATGTAGATTGGAGTCCCCAGTACGAATACATGGGCAAAGCTGGAGGAGCCTGCCCGACTTTTTGTTGTAAAGCGGGTCCTGTAACCTTAGCCCGACTCGCCCGTGTGGGTGGAGAGTATGTCATGCAAATTGCCAACGGAGAAACCGTTGTTCAAGATAAAGAGACATTCAAAGAGGCTCGGGATCGATGGCCTCATGCATTCGTGACGTTGGAAGGAGATCCAGACCTCTTTTTGCAACACCTGCGATCAAATCATTTGCATATGGTGTATGGTGATGTAGTCGAGGAGTTATTCGACTTGTGTGAAATTCTGGGGATTGAACCGATTTACACCTAATTTGAACCAGAGAACCAATGTTACCTGATTTGTGCAATGAAAGCTTCAAGTTCGCCTTCATAGTCACCTTCTTTGAACCGCTTTTCGGTAATGCCAAAGGTTCCTACGTGTTCAGATTCAGGGGTCATTTCCTAGAGCTGAGGAAATACTTTCTTATAGCCTTCACTTTGTGAGCAGATGAAAAACGCGACCCGTTTTCCTTTCAAATCAATCGAATTCATGTAGGTGCGGAGTGGCGGAATAATTCTACCAGCCCAAATCGGGAATCCAATAATAATAGCATCATAATCCTGAGGGTCCTTTTCGAACTCAATTTCGGTCAGTTTTTCTCCTATAGAGTCCCGCCCAGCTCGCAGCCAATTGATAAATCCTTTGCGTTTTTTCTTGTCAAAAATCTCATCAATATCCGCAGACAGAGCCTTAGCAATAGCGTTTCCAATGGTCTTGTTGTTTCCAGTTCGTGAGAAGTAAACGACGAGATATTTCATGAAATCACAGAAATGCCAATTTACTAAGACTTCTAAAATTCTTTGTTGCAACTAACAGTTCTTGAACTTGGGTGGTCAGTAGGTCTTTATGTATTGAATAATATTGTATTCCCGTGGTTACCATGACCGACAAAGATGCTAATTTTGAATACCGTAATGAAGCCGCCAAGATGCGGACAGCATTAGCGGCGATTCGGACCCTCGAAGCAATCAGGAGGAGTAAGCTCGCAGAGTTCCGAACAGGAATTTCTGTCCTCGCAGTTACCCTTTCCATTTTCACTGTGTTAGTATCAACCTCTTCGTTTTGGAACCCAGCGACTGTCTTTTTTTTGTTAATTATAGTCGCAATTCTAATCGTTGTTTTACTAGTTGTGGGCGTATTCTTCTTCTACCGTGGATTACATGGAATGCGTGAAATTGATCAACGACGAGAGAAATTAGCCATCGATGCGGACTCCTTAGATCAGATGTATCAGGATATCTTTAATGATGATTAGATTCATCAAGAGTCTTTTACTGCAGGGTTTTCGCGTTGAATGCCAGAAATGGTGTGATTAACTCATCTGCAGTGACGGAGCCATGACTCCCCAGCAGCCCTGTCCAAGGTAGGAGTCCCCAAGATTCATTTGCAAAGTCTTCCCGTTCCACACGTAAACTTACTCCATCACGACCAATCAATAGCAGGTCACCCAGTCGTTGGATAATCGGTCTTGTTACTGGAGTAGAAAGAAGGCGACTTTGTTGAAGCTCCTTGGGGTCTAAGAGTAGTGCGCGATCTTCAATTCGGTCTTGGAGCCATTTTCGAAGCTTTTGGCGTTTTGAGGTAGAACGACAGTAGAAGTGGGTCACCCGACCCGAATGTCCTGGTGCGACTTTGAGTGTGTCTCTGACTTCTTCAAGCTCATTTTGTGGGATGATAATTGCTCGCTCCTCCCGCAGGGGGTTTTGACCGTGATCACTGCAAAGTACAATCGTGGTTTTCTTTGCCTCTGATGCAGGAAGTTCTTCGATGAAAGCACGAAGGTGTTTGTGGAACGAATTACAACCTGCTTTGTACTCAGAAGAATTGGTTCCAAATTTGTGAGCTAGGGTATCAATTAGAGGGAAGTAGAGTGTCATGAAGAGTTGAGAAGTAGGGTAGTGATTCAAAACCCGGCGAACCATTCCAAAAGCATCAATAAAGCCATTGTAAGTGATGATGTTTTCCCGAAGAACATAAAATCGTCCGAGTCCAGTTCCAGGAATTTCCCGTGGAAGCCCCTCAGCCACAACAAGATTGGGGTGCAGTTCTTGAAGCACCTTTGGAATACCTTTTGCCCAGAGAAGGGCTTTCACATCAACTCCGGCATACGTGATGGCGTCTCGACCCCGAGCCGTGTCCCCTGACATACGAAGCGTATTGACCAATGCACCATATTCTTTGAAGTAGATGACATGTCCAAGGATGCCGTGAATCGTCGGAGGAAGCCCGAAATTAATACTAGGGATAGCCGCAGAGGTTATCGAGGGAAAAGTGCTACTCAAGGGAACACCATTTAGCTCTTCGAAAAATTCAGCAAGTTTGGTTCTTTGAAAGTTTTTGATACCAAGGCTATCAACGATGCAGACAATGACTCGTTCAGCATTTAGAGCGTTGTTCGTTGTGAGATGTTTTTTCACTTTAGGCACGTCGAATAGGTCATGACGAGGTATTTGTTTACCCATGCAGCGTAAGGCTGTGGGTAAAACGCGGTAGATGTTCTGCTGATAATCAGGAATGAAGAGATCATCAGTATCGGCCAATGGTTTGAGATTAAGTGACAACGAGTATCCCTCGATTTGAGAAGATCGATGCTTTGTCTCAATCATTCACCGTGATTTAAATCTGCGCTAAAATCGGGAAGTGGATATATTATCGGAAAATTGGGTTTCTTATCCTTCTCTGAGTAGGGGACGAAAGACTCTTTATTAGTTCTTGTACATGTGTTTAGGGTAGGAGTTTACGGTACAGGGGAATACTGACCGTGATTAAAGG
>JAEOSV010000146.1 GCA_016840185.1 Candidatus Hermodarchaeota archaeon
CTTTGGGTTCTAATGTCTTAGTCGGATTTGGTGTCGAAATCAAAGAAAGCCTCATCAATGATGAAACCAAAATTGGACGTCTCTGTTTTGTTGGTGATAGTGTCGTCGGACGCAACGTCGATATTGGTGCAGGTGCTCAACTGGTAAACCGCCCTGTAGCAGGCGAATCCATTTCGTCAATTATAAAAGGAAAACCTGAAGTCGTTCCACGGGAAAAATACGGTGCTGTCATCGGAGATAATGCCATCTTAAGCCCCAATGTTTCTGTTTATCCCGGTGTCAAGATAGGTATCAATTCCATTGTCTTACCTGGTACTATTCTTTCTCAAGATGTACCTTCTAACACGGAAGCAAAAACCGCTCACAAAGTCGTACTCCGTGAACTTGGTGAAAGAAAAGAGAAAAAGACTTAAAGGTTCTCAAGATGTCCGTCCCAATCGGTGACCTGGAGTGGCTGTCGTTTTAGCATACGTCCTCATCTTAGCAAAATCTGGGCGTGAATATGAAATTATCGAGAGTCTAAAAGAATTCAAGGAAGTCAAGGATGCCCGAACCACCTTAGGCTCATGGGATATCATTGCTTCCGTCGAATCTGAATCTATGGAAGATCTCTATGTTCTCGTCGAACGTATGCGCGTACTCCGAAACGTCGAACGCACTTCGACCCTAATTACGAGATAATTGTTACTTTTCGCTTCCTCTCCTCTTAACCATTCCATTTTTATCACAACGTCTCTCAGGAACTAATTGAATTACGACTATTACGGATACTCTATTCGCTCGGTTGAGGAAAAACTGCATGACAGAAGCGTCTCCACCTCCTATTGTCGAAATCGACCCAATTGAGGAGCGAGCTGGAGATGCAAAATTCTTTTTATCCTTGGGAAGCGGCACCTTCATCTTTATTGGCATTCTTCTACTACTCCCGTATATTCTCAACTATTTTGAGTTACTCTTCTTCCTACCAAACATCACCTTAGCTTCACTCATAGCAGGATTTGGTTATCTCCTGCCCGGCCTCGTCTTATTCTTCTGGGGATTAGGCAAAGTCTTTCGAGGTAAGGACCTAACCTTTAATCAAGTTTGGAAAGCTCGGGTGCAACGGGGCGATGTCAAACGAACCCTCCGGTTTCTCGTCTTTGTCACCTTCTTCGTAATCCTACTCGTAGTCCCAATACTCATCGGACTATCAATCCTTGACCTCATGAACGTCATCATCGCCTGGGCGCAAACCGTTTTCGGACCGGCAGGAATCTATATCGGCGTTTTTATCATCAGCATCTTTGGGAATTTCACCGTAATCTTTCCTGTCCCCTATCTCTTCATCCTCCTCCTTATTGCCCTCCGACCTGGATTTACACTATTAGATGCCCTCCTCCTTGGTATCGTAGCAGGGGCAGGTGCGGCAATTGGTGAAACGGTTGCCTGGCTCCTCGGACGCACACAAAGTGAGTCTCTCGAAGAATCACCCACTGGACAACAAATGCTGAAAATCCGTGGACAGATCGAGCGTGGGTATGGTGGGCTCCTGATTTTCATCTATGCCGCAACACCATTACCAGATGATATTCTCCTCATTGCCTTGGGAGCAACCAAATATCCACTATGGAAAGCTCTCGTGTTTTGTTTCTTCGGGAAAGTCGTACTAGCCCTAGTAATTACCATGGGTGCACAACTTCCTTTTCTGCAACCTATCCTCCTCCAGATTTTCGGAGGTGGTTCAGATCCACTCATGGACACCATATACCTCATCATCGGCATTGCCCTCATCGGACTGTTCTTTCTACCCTGGGGTGCTATTATCAAAAAGCTTCGTGGAACATCAGACGAGACGCAATAGGTAAAGACGTTCCAGGAAACAGAAGATACGCCCCCTAGCAATTACTTATACCTTGAACCCGGCCTTCTTCACAAGCATCATTATCCTTTGACGCGTGATGTCCCGAAAGGATATTTGTTTAGTTTTCCCCTAAAACTACTAGGAACTGATATGTTGCCCCGTAAGGTTTTAAACCAATCAATCTAAGGTGACACTGATACAGAATGGCACTCGGCGGATTTGACTTCTTAGCAGCGGAAAAAGACACTTCCAAAAAAATCGAAGAACTTGCCCAGGTTCTTGAACGAGTAGCAACGATTTTTCTCAACGGAGTCGGCTCCCTTGAAAAACAAATGGATGAGCTAAGAAATCGATTGACTACAATAGAAACACAGGTCGATACAGTTCTCCGTATGGGAGGACCGAAAGGAGCTCCAATTTCTGACCCCACCGCCAAACCCATGGAAGCACCAATGGATGCTCCACCACCTAGTCCGGGAATGCCTCCTTCACCCGCTGGACCAGGCTCACCTCCCGGTCTTGCTGCACCGCCACCTCAAACCCCGACTTCACCAATGGGGGTGGCAGCTTCAGGTGGGATAGGTATCCGTGCCCAAATGCAAGGTGAACTTCAATCCTTCTTAGCTCGACGTAGAGCAGCACTCGAGTCCATGATGGAAAATGAAGAATAAGTCCCAGTTCACCTTATTTTTTTTCAAAAAATCGCCTTAAGTTCTGTTGTCCTTTTTCTGGTTCCGTATCAGATTGTGTCTCCGAGTCCAAGAGGCGTTTTAGTTTCTGCATATCCGATTCCATCTCAGGAACCAAGTTTTGGTTATACAATCCTGCTGCAGGATGATACATCACAAAAAAAGTCAGGTCTCTCCGCTCGAAGGTTTTCCCATGCATAGCCCCCATTCGTACAGTGGTTTCGAGGATAGTTTCTGCTGGTACTCGACCCACCAATGCGATGATTTTGGGTTTAATGAGTTCTATTTGGCGCAATAAATATGAGTTACAGGCATTTCGCTCCTCCGCTAGTGGCTGTCGGTTTTCAGGAGGACGACACTTC
This sequence comes from Candidatus Hermodarchaeota archaeon, assembly GCA_016840185.1. Next base: position 2,892 of record JAEOSV010000146.1, read on the forward strand.
ACAACATTAGTGATGAACACCGTCGGTCTCGGGATTCCTGTTTTTTCAAGCATTTGAGTCATTAATTTTCCAGCTGCACCAACAAACGGTTCACCTTGAAGATCTTCATTTCGACCAGGGGCTTCGCCAATTATCATTAACTGTGCTTCTTGTGGTCCTACCCCAGGCACCGCTTGTGTGCGGGATTTTGCTAATCCACACTTACGACATTCAAGAATTTCCTGTCGTAAATGGGTCCATTGGTCGGAGGCCATGGTTTCACCATCTACCATGTATCACATGGTAGGGATGGCATTTCTTCCTCTTAATGCTATTCACTTGTTGCTACTGCACGGGTCCTTCTTCGCTTGCGGAACGCATAGAAAAGAACTAGGGCGAGAAAAATCCCGACAGGAAGGGTGATTGCAACAACTTTGTTTAGTGTTGACATATCAACCGGAACCAGAACGACTTCGCTACTAATTATCTCATCATAGTAGAACATCGAAACATTTGCAGGAAACATTCCAAAGTCATAGACATGCGACACGTTTGGCATGAGGGGAATCGCCACTGTGTTCATTCCAGGTGCAAGATCCACGTCTTGTGAGTTGTTGATGAATTTGGGTCCCCACACGTCAATACGCACCGACTGAGTCCGATCAACACGATTTTCAATTGAAACCAAGAGTAAGCCTACTTCGCTTTGGGAAAAGACACTACCAGGTACAACATCTGTGATAGCTGCAACTGAAATCACCGATATTTCGTATTGCTGGTAA
>JAEOSV010000016.1 GCA_016840185.1 Candidatus Hermodarchaeota archaeon
GACTGCAGATGCGCCGACTTGGCGGCACCCGCCAAGGAACGTTACTTTTGTCATTTATCCATTCCCTCCATGATTTTGTAATCATAATCGGTTACAGCGTGGAGGATTAATGAAAACCCCACGCGGTGTTGATGATGTGCTCGATGCTCTCAGAGCGTCGTGCTCTGGAGTTAGAGCGAGTTTTTTGAGATTTGGTTTTAATACTAGTTTTATTTTGCATTGTAATTCACCTTTGAATTTTTCATTCTCCTCCACCTGACAGCTAGAATCACCGATTAGAAAGAACTCCTAGATGTCATTCAATTTGACGGCGTCTTTCAGATGAAGGTTGAATGAGGTCGTCTCGCACCCAGCTCAACTCATTATAGTAAATTGATACGAGCTGGTCAGACGACAAGTTTTTTTTTAACTTGGTTATGGTTCAGAGAGTAACACGGGTTTTTAAACCTTGTTGTTATCTAAGCGGGTAGTAGAGGGGATGGAAACGCTCCATAGAGTCGCTTATACCGTGCTCGAAGTTGATCAAGCACAACTGCGGGGATTTGAATTGATCCCAGATCTGCTTTTCCAGGGACTGGACCATGATAGTCAGATCCTCCTGTAAGAATTAAATCGCGTTTGCGGGCAAGCTCTTTGATCAGCATTAATTGGGAAGTAATTTCAGCGTACCAAGCCTCTGATTTGCCTGAAACTTGAAGGTAGGGGTAATAGTACTCTATACCTTGGATGTTCTCGTTGGCTAGTGTTCCTATTAGTTCGCTTTGAGAGACATCAACGGTGAGTGGATGTGCAATAACGGGGACACCTTCCGCTTGAATAATTGCTAATATTCCTTCTTTTATTGAGGGTCGGGGGCGTTCTGCATATGCTGGTCGTCCATAGGCTAGGTATTTGTCAAAGGCTTCCTCGGATGAAGAGACAACGCCGTTACGCACCAAAACTCGAGCAAGATGTGGACGTCCAGTTGTTTCACCTTTCGTCTCTGCTTCAACTTCTTGTTGGTCAACTGTAATTCCGAGTTCTTCAAGTTTTTCAAGCATTCGGGGTAAACGGTCAAGTCGTCCCTGTCGCATCCATTCCAGCAAAGAAACAAGCCCATCATCACGTGGATTAATGTAGAATCCAAGCAGATGCACATGATGAGTTTTCCAATTACAGCTAATTTCAACCCCAGGAACCACTTCTATCCCTAAATTCGTACCAGCACGTAATCCCTCATCAACACCATGAATCGTATCATGATCCGTGATGGCAACACCAGCTAATCCCATCGCCTGTGCCTTACTCACCACTTGCAACGGTGACTCGGTTCCATCCGACGCGGTTGTGTGGGTATGTAAGTCAACGAATCCTTTCACAGGTTACTCTCCCTTCATTCTTACATCACTCAATCGCGAAATCAGGTAAAAGTTTTCGGATGACTTTCAACGATTCATGTGCTTCTTCTCGATTCAATTCAAAAATAATTGGTCCAGTAAATCCGTGGTCATCTAACGCCGTCAAGAACTCCACAATAGGCAAATCACCTTGCCCCAAAATTTTATGGTCATAATAGGGAAATCTCTTTCCTTCAACACGGGTAAGAGATCCATCATGCAGATGAATCTCCAACAACCGACTATGATAACGCTCCACAAAATCGACCACATCAGTTGACCCAGACTGACCAGAGAGGACGTGACCCGTATCCAAACAAATGGACGTATCTAGTCTTTCTGCAATGTTCCACGTTATTTCAAACGGAAACTCAATGGACTCTAAGGCAAACTTCTTAGATGAAACCTTTGTTTGCTGAATAAGTTCTCGAATACTCTGCTCCGCTATATTCCCCATAATCGAGGAAATGACAGGTTGGTCAGGTCCTCCGATATCGAATTCACTGAATTCTGCTCCAATCCATCCTGCATTGTGAACCACATACACTTCAGGTTCAAGTGGCTCCGCAAGTCGCACAGCATCCGCAAGACAGGCAACAGAGGCTTCTCGAATAAATGAGTTCGGGCTGGCTGGTTCAATGGACCATAAAGGCAGGTGAGCGGTATATGCTAAATCCAGGTCTTCTTTAGCTTCTAACAGATTTGAGATTTGTTGGTCAGAAAGGGCCCCGGGAAGCACATAGCCAAGATCGAGTGTGAGTTCCATTAAGGAAAATCCCTGCTCATGGGTCAAACGTACTATTTCTGCAAAGTCAAATTTGTTTAAATCAAAGATACCGCCGGCTGTCAGCTGCCCAAAGACAGTCGACCAATCGAGGGCTGTTATTCCAAAGCGCATAATGTCTAACCTCTTTGTTCTTCAGTGCATGTATATTCTATTATTAAGTTCAAGGTTATTCATCACCTTTTCCAATCCAAACAGGTAAAAGGAACCTCTCTCTGGTAAGAAACATCAAACCTATGGGAGACATGCACAAAATGTCCCAAGTCGAACTGAAGAAAGAAAATCAGGTTGCCGTCATCACCATCAATAATCCCCCTGCTAATACCTTGAACAAAGAGATCTTCACACAACTTCAAAATATCCTCAAGGACCTAGATGCGGACGACACCAAAGTCATTATCATTACCGGAGCAGGAGACCGCTTCTTCATCGGTGGCGCTGATATCAAACAATTCGAAGGTCAGGACGCCACGGGCGCCGAAAAAGCAGCCCGGATGGGTCAAGATTTTACACTCGTTTTAGAAAAACACAGTAAAGTCATCATCATGGCCGTCAATGGGTACTGTCTTGGCGGTGGCATGGAATTATCACAAGCCTGTGATTTCGTAATTGCCTCGGAAAACGCACGATTCGGACAGACCGAAATCAAACTCGGTATAATCCCCGGATGGGGCGGAACCCAACGCCTCCAACGATGGATGGATCCCCAACACGCACGAGAACTCATCCTCACCGGAGAAATTGTTCCTGCTGCAGAAATGGGCAAATTCGTTTACAAAGTTGTACCTCTATCCCAACTGTTACCCACAGCAATGAACCTTGCAAAACGTATTGCAGTTCGGGGTCTAGTCGCAATAAAACTCGCGAAAAAAGCCCTCAAAGCAGCCCTGTACATGCCACTTGAAGAGGGACTCAAACTAGAAGCCCGTTACTTTGGTGAAGCCTTTGAAACCGAAGACGCTAAAGAGGGTATCAGGGCATTCTTCGAAAAACGTGACCCCAAAGTGGTGGATAAATAGGGTTTTCCACAACGAATTCTCGTTAATCTAATCATTCTGGTGCCTCGCAGAATCCACAGTACAAGAAAATAGCTTCATTCGGAGACAAAACCGTTAAAGCATCAATCCTGATTAGTCAATACCGACATATGTCATTCTCCATTTAGGAGCGATTTGGGATGCGAAAAAGACATCTAGCCTTAGGGCTCTTTCTAATTTTCTTCTTACTCGAATTTACTGTTCCAACCATGGCAAAGCCCAACATGCCCCTCGTCATGGATGGAACGATTGCAGTAGAACCTGGCACTTTTGTACCTCCTACCACAACCGAAAATAATCTCCTCGTTCTTGAAACCGAAGATGGCTCACCACCTGTTCCTGATAGTCCACAGGGAACGGGAAGAGAAACGCTGGTTGAGTGGTGGGACATCAATTACGATTATCGCCGAAAAATCACCATTATTGAACCTGATATCGCATCCCGAACCATGGAACCAGTTCACGTGTACCTCACATTCACTGGCGATATTGCCCGTGAGAGCATCATCGCGGTCGCTTACTGGGACCTCACTACATGGCACGAGGTTCCCTCCCAGGTCTGGAATACCACCACCCACACCTCTGGACCAACAACCTACTATGACTCCGCCACTGTCTGTTTCCTTGTAAACATATCTCAGAATTATCAAGAAGTCTTCTACATCTACTACGACGATGATTACTCAGTGGCACCCAGTTACACCGACCATATCACAGCTATCCCGGACAATGGACCAATCACCGATGACTCCACGATGCCTTGGGTTTACTCAGATGTGACTTCCACCAACTATACTAGCGTAGACACAGTCTATATTCGATCATCAGCCACACAATATGAGCACGCCGCCATACTTCTCACTGATATGCTTCGCGGTGGATCGGATTGGGGAGGACCTGCATGTGGTCTAATCTCCGTTCGCTTTGGAGATGTCGATGCCTTAGATACCAACAATGGTACCGGTTCAGGTACGAATCTCCAATACATGCTCTTGGGCGAATTCGCACTCGACCCTCTTGGCGTCGATCCTGGCATGGGCTCCAGTAGTGCTAGTCGTGCAAATGTAGCACCCGACAATCCCTCCGAAGCATGGATTGCTGGTGCCGGAGTTTGGATTCTCCAGGACGGACCATTGTTTACACGAGTGAAAATTGTCACCAGTGACGGTGGCTACTGTAACTCTGCATCTCCATGGTGCAACCAAACATCAGACACCGTTAACCGGGGAACAAATGGCGCCGCAGGCTTCCTCAATTATACCATTACATATACCTTCTACTGGCATGGGGATTCCGCTCTAGTAAGTGTCCTTCTTGAAATCACAGCCAATCCCCAATGGCAAGGGGCTCAATGCCATGTCAAAAACTACGGTGACTGGCCACACATTATGACCTTCACCTGTGGCTCCGGAACACCCGGAACTATTGACGCCGTACAAAACCGCAAAGCCTGGATTGGCTCCAAATATGGTCTCTATAACGAGTCTGTTGATCCACGTCGCCGAGACTTCCCCATTGAACCCTGGGTTGTATGGTACGATGATGCCGGAGAACTCGGTTATGATGGAACCCAACATCCTACACTCGGATTAATCGCAAATGTCAATCCCGTGGGTTGGGAAGTTCTTTCCCTTGCTGTCAGTGGTATGGGTGACAACACGATGCTCCAACAGATCCTCCGTGAAGGGCATCAAGGTGACTTCTTCATTATGCCCACTGGTGAAACTTTCACCTATGATTATACCGTCTATACCACTCCATATGGATCCAATTATACGGATGTCCGGTCTCAAACCGCACAAATTAACAATCCTGTTTCCATTGAGATAGGTGACCAAGAGCTCTTTCGCCATAATATCCTCACCTGTACAACTCAAGATGTCGAAGGCACTGACATTTCTAACATTGACGTCTATATCTACAATCGCACCCAGGATTTGGTTCAATTTGGAACAACTGTTTCTGCGAATGTCACGTTTCTCAAATTAGATGATGGAACCTATACCATTGTTTCAAACTACACTCTGATTTCTACCTATGGCGGATCAGTAACCTTCCTCGTCAATACGACGGTAATCACCTTAGACCACACCATTCAACGTGGCTGGTATCGAACAATACGCTGTCAGTTAAGCGATACAACTGTTCATGTCGTAGATTGGTTCACAAATAACAACTTGGTCACATTTGCGGAAATCTTTCTTGACAACGCAACTACAGGGGCTCCGGTTTTTGCATTGAATGCAACCTTACCCTCGGGGACCGCATCAACTCACTTGTTACCCGGTGGATATGATGTAAACATTCGCTATATCAATCGGTTCCGAGTTCATAACCAAACCTCGCCAATGCAAGTAAGTAGTACCAGTAGCACTTTCATTCCCATTGGGGTAGTTGCCACTGAACATGCAACCGAGCTCCGTCTCGTAGAACCCAGCACTCTCCCCTACATCGAAGTAGGCTACAATACCACCACCCAATTTGTCGTTCAGTACTGGGATTTGGTTGCAGACCAACCCATTGATGCAACAACTACTTCCATTCCATATGTCGCCAACTGGACACTCTCCAATTCAACGCATGATAATATCGACTCAGGCACACTCACAGCGGTTGGTGGAGAACCCGGCAACTACTCAGTGTCTTTCGATGCTTCAGGTTATCTCGTCAATGAAACCTATCAGCTGCGCGTGCTCCTCGATGTCAATGCACCAGTCGACTACTGGCAAGCCTACCTCGCCATTGGCATCCTCATTCAAGGACGGGAAGTCGACATCATCCCCGAATACCAATCATACAGCGTGTTCTGGAACGACACAACTACCATTGCCGTTTATCTCAATGATACAGCAACCAATCAACCCATTACCGGTGCTGAACCGCAATACTTTGGCATCGGTTTCTCGGGGATACTTCTACCCAATGGTACACCTGGATGGTACACGACCACTTTCCGTGCGGAGAATATCACCGTTGGAACCTATACCATAACCATCCGGGCTCAAATCGCTGCCTATGAAGATGCCACTGCGCAAATCCTGCTCTACGTCGCTCCACAACCCACGAATGCCATCCTCATCGATGCATACACTTCAAGCCCATGGGGTACTTACCCCGTTGAAGATCTCAACGATATTTGGGTTCCCCTCAACGACTTTCTTACTCTCACTTTCAATTTCACCGGAATGGACAACCAACCCATACACAACGCCTCAGGACAAATCAGTTTTCAAATCGGCTATCTCCCAATCCATTACATTGGAAACGGCTTATACCAAGTCACTATCAATTCCAGTACAATGCCCATCGCTTCATACTCAGCAGCGGCAGGCTTTGGTGGGCAAAACTATGAAATCGCCATTCTCAGTTTTACCATTGAGATACGCAATATTCCCACCGAAATCTATCTTCTACATCCGGTGCTAAATACAACTTACGATGAACTCAATGTCGGCGACATCTTTCGAGTACGAATCAATTTCACCGATACAGCTCACAATATTCTAATCACCGGAGCAGTAGTTACTCTCCGAATTTCTGGAGTCACCCCACAGCCACTTCTTATGGTGGAAATCGTCCCTGGCGTCTACGAGGTTGGAGGGCTAACTGTGCTCTTTGACGGCGTTTATGATCTTAATATTGTAGCAATTATAGACGATCACGAAACGGGCCTGTATAACTACCAGATCGTAATACAAACTCCGGAATACACTCGAACCATCATCACATGGAGTCTCATTGGTGCAATCATCGGCATTATCATCCTCATTGCCTGGCTCGCATATTCACGCGTGTATGCTTTTCCATGGTTGGTTCGTAAGATGCGCAAGATGGCTTCTATCCTCGGCAAGGGTAAAACACCCAAACTCTCTGGGCGGGACCAACGCCGAATTGCCACCCGACCGGACCAAATGACCGACTTCATGGAAGATGCTTACAGCAATGCCAAAATCTCCTTCGCAGCTACCGCCATCCCCATCGCCGCCGCAATTGATGAACGTGAAGCTGAGGAAGTCGACATCTGGCACGAACTCGACCAACTCGAAGGATTAGGCCGGGATCAAAAACTCGAACTCTTCGAAGAAATGAAACGCATCCCTGTCAAAGACCGCATCTGGTTCCTCGAAGATCTGAAGCGCCAGATGGCCGATGGCACACGATTCGAACGCGCGCCACTTACTACCCCCGAGGGGCTCTTGGATAAAACCGCTGAAGAACAAGTAATCCAAGCGCGATTAGATGCCATTCCAGCACTGAGCGAACGAGAGAAGAAAACCCTCTTCAAACAGATTAGCAATCTCCCACCCGAAGAACGCGAAGAAGTCTTTCAAACCCTTAAAGAACAATACGCTGTCCCTAGCGAAGATGAGGAATAACCATTAGCCACTTTCCGTAACCTTATCGCGCGTTATTTCAGAGAAACTGCTGTCTTACAATTAACCTTAATCCAGTTTCTTCAAGTGGGAATTTCAGGAAATGTATTTAAATTCCCTACGTGTGTTTAGCTTAGTGGCTACACCAGCTCAGACGCTGTAAAAGTTCCCGAAAAGGTGAGCGCGAAAAATGAAATCCCGAAACCTCATTCTCATTGCTATCTGCTGTTTTGTTATCCCGTTATTGATTCAGCCAGTCCCTGCATTAGGGACGCCAGACGCTATCCAGCCGTCTCCGACAAGCAATCCCCACTCACCTCCTAAATCTGCACTTACTCTTCCAGGTAGCTCACCTCCCTTACCTGATCCGGATTATGTTGGTGTAGGAAACGCGCGCCCAGTTCACGAAGTGTCGAATCGAACCGATGGTTCCCAAGACGTGTTTTTACTCTATGATAGTGCAACTCAAACTCCTGGCACAGATTCTGCCAATGTCGTACTCCCACCGGGATGGACAGGTTATCGACTTGACTATTCCATTTATGACTTGTATGAAAATCGAACTTGGGCATTGAATCCCAGTTTCAATGGTGCAGCCACCTCTTGGACAAGTGGTCATGATGATCTCGGTGGTGCTAATACATTCACAGAATCTTGGCAAAGTGGTGGACCTGACGGTAATGGTTATGTTCGGGTTCAAGAAGATGGACGCTGGGATGGATCCTATTACCGATATGATAACAATGATCGAACATGGTGGACACAAACCTTCACGGTGAATCGCTCAGACCTTGCTTGGGTCGGGGTGAAAATGGATTATCGCGTTAATAGCGCCTGGGGAAGTAATGCGCTCTTCAATGTTTATGTTCGTATCAATGGTTCACAGGTTTGGGCGAAAGGCTTTCAATCCGTTGGTGATACTAGCTGGCATAATACTGGATTCCTTTCATTGGATACCGGGCTGTTCGATCTCCCGAATAGCGCCGTTGAGCTCGAAATCGGTATGTTTTCTACAATGAGCGTTGGTTACAGCTCCAACAATTGGATGCGAGTCGAATTCGATAATGTGTGGCTTTATATGGAGACCAAAGTCTATCCCTCAGAAATCAATCTTCAAATGAATGGGCTAGATGTTCAAGACCAAGGCAGTCGAGGCTCTGGATTTATTCGCCAGTATCCAACAACCGTTTGGGCCTCAAGTCCAGTTATCTCCAACCTCGTTTGGGCGCCAACCCCAAATCCGCCAAATCCCGATTTAGATATTGAAGTTACTGCTTTGTGTGACTTGAATCTCTTTGCTAACAAAACCTCATCCACGGTGTACGCACAAAGCCCATCAGCCATCGGTGTTGGTTTTACAGCAATTAGTGCACAAAATACTACGTGGACATTTTATTATCAGCTTGCCTTACCTTCTCAGTATTGGAATGATATCTTCAATTTCACAATCCCCGTTGACTGGAACATCACTTTTGTTTCTGAACCTCAGCTCCCTACCATTAACAAAGTTGGGCAATGCTTTGGTGGTAATCTTGGTGATGGGTATTTGGCCATACCAGCTACTACAATCACTAACAGCCCAGATGGTTACTGGATGATTCAAGCGGAGTCGCATAATTATGTTGATTCAACTGAACTTCAAATCTGGGATGGAGGCTGGACGCCCACATCGGCTATTCGGGCTGACAATACTACACGGGTTGCCGCTCGAATCCTCGATGGGTCGAACAATCCACCCTCAGGAGTCACGGGCACGCAGGCGAATGTAACAATTTTTGAGCCTGGTGGTGGGTTGTGGTATTCTGAATTAGTAACACCCACAGCCGCTGGTTGGGTTTACACTTCTAGTATTTACAATGATGGTTGGAATACAACAGGTGGAACCTATCAAATCTACGTTAGGTGGGACAATTCCACTGAAGCGGGTGAGCTGAGTTACTCATACACGGTGCGTCATGGTACAAGCCTGACACCCCGTGAATCTCTTATTGAAACATATTTCGAAGATCAACCCTTATTCCCCAAAGTACGATATTTAGATGTGGACAGTGATGATTGGCTGGAACCCACTGCATTAATCGAGGGGAACTGGACCACCGGTACCATCTCCTTCCACTATGTCTCCGGAACCGGATATTGGGAGGCTGAAATCAACGCTTTGGATCCCGGTGATGTTGGTCAATTTACGATTCGTGTTAACGCCAGTAAAAGTCATTATGATGATGCCTTCTGCTATATCATCATCGACATTGTCGCCGAAACCGTTATCTATTCTCCCCAGGCCGCAGGTGTGTATGTACCCTGGCGGGATAATGCTACAATCCAACTCCAATACACCCGAAAATCCGACAGTGTTGGGGTAACAGGTTGTATCCCCTATGTGGAAGTTACAGCCAATTGGACAACAGGATTCTACACCATTACGGAAACCGGTGGTGGATGGTATGAGGTTGAAATTAATGGTACTGGACCAGGAGCACTCGGTTCTTACACGCTCAATATCACTATCTACAAAGAACGATACCAATTTCAACAATTCTATCTCACAGTTACTGTCCGCGAAATCTTAACTGATCTTGACTTCACCAATCCAACCAACGTCTATTGGAGTCAAAACACCAGTATCCCGCTCTTCTATAATGACACCGATCATGGTGGAATCAGTATCACTGGGGCCTTGGTGACGTGTGACTGGGCGGATATTTACACCGTATCCGATATGTACATCCTTACTCTCCGAACTGACAACATTGGAGTGGGACTTCATTCAGTCACCATAAATGTGAGCAAACCTTTCTACAATACTCGGCAAATTATTGTCCAATTCTACGTCAATCCACTACCTCTCGATTTGACTGTTACTGTCTCAGAACCCATTGACATTATCTATGGTGAAAACTTCTGGGTTGAAATCTATGTGGAAACCATATTCGGTGATCCACTCACTGATGCAGAAGTGACATTCTCTTGGGTTGGAGGCTCAGCCCTCAATTCCAGTGGTCCAGGTGGATACTATGGCACGTTGTTCCTTTCATCC
>JAEOSV010000147.1 GCA_016840185.1 Candidatus Hermodarchaeota archaeon
CATGGAGACAATTCGGGACCTCGCGGGATATGCAAGGATTGGCATTTGTTCACAATGCCATCGAAAAATGGTTGTAGGCTTTAGACTTGCACGGAGTAAATAGCTAGCTGGAATTGAAGACTTCAAATAATGAGAGAAATTGAGAGGGTAGATTGACTCTATTGTCCAGAGCTAGCTAATAGACTATCCGATCCCATAGTGATTACTATTTTTCCTAAAGCGAGTCCTTCCTCTAGATATCCAAGTGCTTCGGGAACTTTACTCAAAACGTAACATCTGTCGATAACCGGTACAACATCGCCAGCTTCAAATAACTCCTCCAAAAAATCCATATCCTCTTTGTTATAAGGTTCACTCCACAGATTGAGGCCGAGGTGTTTTTCTCCGTCCCGTGAATAGAGTGGTCCCAGGAATGCTGCCTGAAAAATCGCAGATCTTGAACCTCCGATCATGACAAACAGGCCTCCAGGATTCAAAATACGCTTGTACTCAGATAGTGACCGCCTTGCCACCGTATCAACGATAATGTCATAATATTTCCCACTGTTCGTAAAATCTTCCTGCCGATAATCGATCACGTGGTCTGCTCCAATGGACTGCATCGTTTCTAATTTTCGTGCGCTGTCCACACCCGTCACGTCAGCTCCATAGTACTTGGCAATTTGTATCCCAAAGGTTCCCATGCCCCCGCCGCCACCATTGATGAGCACTGTATGTCCTGGTTCAATCTGTTTTTTACCACGAAGCGCTTGCAGCGCGATAAGCGCTGCTTGGGGATAGGTTGCAGCCTCCGCAAACGACATGTGTGCGGATTTCCGTGTGAACGCTGTTTCCGGGGCGCATACATACTCCGCGAAGGCGCCATGACCATATATGAACAAGTCCCCCACAATGTCATCACCGGGTTGAAGCTCTGTTACGTCATCTCCAACTGCGTCTACCTGACCGGCAACGTCAGATCCTGGTATCTTATACTTGGGTCTGAGAGGACTCAAGAATCGAGATGACCACGCGCCTCTCAAAATCTCCAAGTCCGCCGCATTCACAGAGGCTGCACGGACTTTTACGAGCACTTCATTGGGTTTGGGTGAAGGTGTTTCCACATCTCGTAACTCGAGAACCTTTGGACCCCCGTATTTTGGAGCAACGATTGCTCTCATCATTATTTCCTCTACGCGTGCGCGTTATTTAGGAACTCTCTCCGCCACTGAAAGATGAACATTGCATCTGTAAACACCCTTCATTCTTCAACCTCATCACGTCTAGAAAAAGATACCCCTCTCTGGGATTTAAGGGCTTCAAATCATGATGTATAAAGAAGTTAAATGTTGACTTGTTAGAAAAGATCATTTGACGAGTGAATCTTTTTTACTTTGTTGATAGGAACCCAGCCTTTATGACCGCTTGAATTGATACATAACAGCCAGCCGCTTTCGACTGTGATGCTTTTTAGTGTGGCACCAATACCTACATCGAGTTCGGTTGAATCATAATCCACGAGCATCGTTGCAGCACGATTATTCTGACGAAGATAGGTTTTTGGTATCCACACACCCTGTTCATCGTGAGTGATGCACCACGCCCATCCGTCTTCTTCTCGATCGGTTACCGTGATGACTGCTCCTCGTTTCAGGTGAACGGTATATGGAAACGATGCGTGGTGTTCCACAATGACCTCATATTTCACAGCAAGCATCATCTCAATTAACGAATGAAAACTTTATTTCTTGAATTACTGCCCTGTGAAGGAATAATGCAATCTGGGATTTAAGACTTCAAACACGAAATAAAGTGGAATGATGAGTTATATGGTGACGAGCAGGCTATTGTCCAGAATTGGACAATTGATGTCGAGCATTCTCACGAACCGGAAAACATCCACCATTTTCGTTAGAAAACCCTCAAATAACGAAATTTCGAAACATAGTTTCGAAAATTACATGGAATGACCTGAAATGAGCCGAAAGCGAAGTAAACTCGAAATCACCGCTGATATCCTCCGTGTGGCTGTAGGCGG
>JAEOSV010000148.1 GCA_016840185.1 Candidatus Hermodarchaeota archaeon
AGGTGGCTGAGAAATACTCTCAATAAATTGGGAATATTCAGGTCCAAGAAGAGCTTGAAAGCGTTCCTGAAAAGCAAGTGGAAAGGTGAGATTTCGTTTCATTTCTGGTTGCGCTTCCTTAAGAGGATGAACCAATTGGTTGAGAACCGAGTCGGTCTCGATGGATGGGCCAGGTGGCAATAACACGCTTCTCGTCGATGATGTAGTATTTATCAAAAAGGTTGGCGGTGAGACAGGAATGATTTGGAATTATGCGAAGATGGTCTCCGGGCGAAAGGGATTGGTGATGGGATTTCTTAGCGATTTGAATTTTACCATGCTCCTGTGATAAACTGAGGATTTGAGCATCAGCGGGGCTAACTGAATCGTCTGGATCTAATACCACCCCATAGCCCCGACTTGAGGTAATATGGGTTGGTCCAGCATCTTTGGATAACGCCGTTGCCCCAGCATCTACAACCACATGTGAGTCTTGAACACTTACCACACTGGTCAGTACAGAAAGCGCACAATCAGACAGATAACAAGATCCAAGGGAAACTTGGCTGAAATCAAAAAAGACATAGTTTCCAGGACGAACCTCTGTTATGCCTTCTTTGAACTTCGGTGACAACATTGCAGTCGGCGTTGAGCCAATGGAAACCACATCACACATCAATCCGTTTTTTTGAAGCTTCTCAGAGAATTTGATCATGATATCTTGCTCAGCTTGTGCAATGGTTCTGAGATTCTCTTTAGACGAGGCATTATACGCATGTCCTGCGTGTGTTAAAATTCCTTTAAACTGTAGATGTGGTGCTTCAGCGATTTGTTTTGCTAAGCTGAGTGCTTTGGGGTTCTTCGGATCAACACCACACCGATGAAACCCACAGTCGATTTTGAGGAGTACATTCAGTTGCGTTTCAGTCGCAATACATTGGGCTTCGAGAAGCGGAATAACGGCTGAGTGATCAGTAACCACGTTGATTTCAGCAGTTTGTGCTAATTTCATTAAAGCTGGGAATTTGTCCGGAATAACGGGGTAGGCTAAAGTGACATTCGTAAACCCGTTGCGAATGAACACTGATGCTTCTCCCAGCGTTGAAACAGTGATTCCTGCTGCACCGTATTCGGTTTGTAGATTGGCAATTTCAAAACATTTGTGCGTCTTAATATGCGGACGAAGAGTAACGTTGCTACGTTGAACTTTTTCACTCATCATCTGGATGTTTCTGAGAAGTGTCGCTTTGTCGATAACCAAAGCGGGCGTGATAAGGTCGTCTATATCCATGGCATTCAACTCGACAGAGGGTAGGCGTTGTGATGAAGGAATTGAAGAGTTGTGGCTCCGTCTTGACTGAACCCACTTTCCTCGCAGCTCCTGAACGGAGGCCTCGGTGGGTTTAAGATAGCCGAGTAGACGGAGCCGTGTATGCTTTAGCTCCTGCAATAAAAAAACACTCCCTTACTCCCAACAAGTGCAACCTTTTTTAATAGCAACAAGCAAACCCCACCTATCCGAGGGACACTCCATGGTAACCCTGAAATCTTATGAGAAGGTCCGAAAAGCCCTTGAAAAAATAGGGCTACCCGGACAAGATGCGTATGATCTACCAACGAGCGATAAGCGGTTTCCTGACGGAGCTAGCTATCGTATGGAAATCTCTGGTGTCGAACGCCCTGAGGTTTTACGAGCACTAATTGATGAATCTGAAAAACGCGATGTCCCCATTCATCGCTTAATCAGCGTTGTAATGGGAGCAACGTTACTCGATGACAAAGAACTCCAAGAATTTGCCCAATTAGCCCATGATGCAAAAATGGAAGTTATCCTGACACCTGGTCCACGAACGAGCTGGGATATTGGACGTCAAGTAGCAACACCCGACGGTGTCTTATCTGGAATGCGATTTCGAGGAGCAGACAAATTAGTAGAAGTTATTACGGACATTAAACGTGGCATCGAACTAGGGTTTCGCGGATTCTTAGTAATCGATGAGGGACTTCTATGGGCTTTGAATAAACTCAAGGAAATCGGCGAAATCCCCAAGGATATCACCTTCAAAGTCAGCATCTTTGCAGGTCATGCTTCACCGGCAGGAGGAAAACTCCTTCAAGAACTGGGTGCCGGAAGCTTCAACCCTGTTGCCGATATGTCGGTGCCCCAACTAGCAGCTATTCGCCAAGCGACTGATTTTCCCATTGACATTCACATAATGTTGATGCCAAGTTTCGGTGGTTTCAATCGATTCTATGATGCCCCCGAAATCACTCGATGCGTGCAACCAGTCTATTATAAGTTTGAACCAGGACCCAGCATGGCATTGTACACACCCTGGTCGTCCGTTGAGGGACTTAGCTTTCTTGCCCGTGAGAAGGTCAAATGGGCGGAAATAGTGCGAAATATCATTCAGGACAACTACCCTGAAGCTAAAATGTCCAAACTCGGGGTAAAAGACCTAGCCATTCCACAACCCTAAGGCTACGTCAAAGGAGCGGTGGGATATGGGATTTAAACCAAGTGGCGTAAATCCAGCACTGGTTACGCCGTTTACTAAAGATGGAGCCAAAGTTGATGAGGTAGCCTTCCGTCAGCTTATTCGCCATTGCATCGATGACCTTAGAGTTACTGGCCTTGTACCAGCTGGCACAACCGGTGAGTTCACCAGTTTATCTACGGAAGAACACAAGCGGGTCGTGAAAATTGCTATTGATGAAGCTGCCGGGAAGGTCCCTGTGATTGCGGGAGCTGGTGCAAGTAGCACCAAAACTACAATTGAGCTCGTGGAGTCAGCAAAAGAGGACGGGGCGGACGCCTGTCTTGTCGTGACCCCATATTACATGCGACCGACACTTCGTGGACTATATGAGCATTATCGCCTCGTCAATGAAGTAGGTTTGCCCATTATCCTGTACAATATCCCCCAGTGCACCGGGTTAGAAATGCCGTGGCAAATCGTGGAAGATCTCGCTGACCTCGATAATATCGTGGGTATTAAGGATTCTAGCGGACAGCTCAAATTCATCCTCGCGGTCCTTGAAAAAGTCGGTTCGAAAATCAACGTATTAGTTGGGCATGACGAAGTCGTATTTCCCGCCCTCGCATCTGGATGCGCAGGAGCGATTCTAGCTAGTGCCCAACTTATCGGTGACATTTGGGTTGACATGCTCAAGAAGGTGCAAGCGAAAAACTACAAAGACGCGGTAGCATTACAGCTGAAGGTCCAGAAGCTCACCCGGTTAATCGTCGGTTCAGGCGCAGCTGGTACAAAAGCGGGACTAAAGATGATGGGAGTGCCGGTGGGCAAACCACGGCTTCCGCTAACCTTTGGCGGTGTTCTCACCTACGAAAACCGTGAAGAAATTCGTATCGAATTGGAGAAACTCGGAAAAATCAAACCCAAAGAGGTTACCGTTGAAGTTGACCCCAAGCAGCCCATAGAGGCCCGATTTGGCACTTTTGGATTCACACCCGATCAAGTGAAGGATTTCTCTCTAAAAGTCGGAGAAGGACTAGCGGGAACGGGTGCGGAGGTTGCACACATCGACTTGATGATCGGTCGCAAGGATGGTCCCGTCGGATATGCGTTTGCTCAGGCTAAAGCTGCACCAAAGGAACGGATGGAGCCCCTTCTGGCAATTTTGGAGCCAAATTTAATGGTGAAACCCGAAACCCTCCTTGTTCCCACTGTTGCTAATCGTAGTATGCATCAAGCGAGTCTCTTTGGTGGTCCTGCTCAAACAGGATGTGCAAAGGCAGTAATGGATTCCGTTGAAGAAGGTTTCATACCAAAATCTGCAGTTGACAAACTAGTGATTGTTGCAACAATATTCGTTCATCCCACCGCAGTCGATCGGAAACGCATCCTGATAAACAATTACAAGGCAATGCGTCATGCCATTCGGCGAGCCATTGAGGGGCGCCCAAGCATTGAGGAACTACTTAGTGACAAAGAATATGCAAAACATCCCTTCCGCTGGGAACCATAATTGTTCTAATTAGAGTATGGATTTGATGTTGCCCAAGAGTAGGGCAAGGAAAAGCGCAGCGGTGAGTAAATCTGCAGTTGTTCCTGGGTTCAGTTGTGAACCCTCTGACCTTAGATACTCATCAAACGGTGTTATTTGATCCATCCATCGAGTTTCAGGTTTTTTCATGATTCGTGAATAGACTTTCTTTGCTCGCTGCATTACATCTTGAGCAACTTTATATCCATTTTTTCGTTGAATGAACGAATCAGGTTGATCACTTAAGGCCCAAAGATAGGAGGCGAGAACCGCGTCTTCAGCTCGTGGATGTCGGTTAAGAGCTTTTGTCAACTGAGGGTACAACGTATCAAATGTATAGGCAAAATTAGTGGTGTATTCGTGTGCAATTGCATCATAGCTAGCAGCTAATCCTTGTAAATCGCACAATGAATATTTTTCACGACGGATTAATTCAATCGTATTTGGTGATTGAAAGTCAAAAGCTTGCGATTCATCGGTCCATTCTTCGGTTTTGGGGATAGCACCTCCAGGGCTTGCGATTTGTAATGCGCGTACTAATTCAATGGCATCGTCAACATCGGTATTCGAGAGTATTCGTGTTAGACTTTGATGAAGGGTGCCTTTCGAGGACCTCGGACGAGATATTTCAAGACCAGCTGCAGCAGCCAGAGGTACAAGAAGCAGAATAGTTCCTAAGAGTGTGTTCCTTCCGTGAGGTTCCATCGATGCTTGAACCGACGATTTAATGAATTCTCCAACTCTCGAAGGTTCATGATCCTTGATGCCAAGAGTGTGACCCCATCGAGCCGTTTGCAGCATAGGATGCCCTAACCGGGTGATACTGGCAGCGAAATGAATGAACCGTGTATCAGGGTGGTCCCTGTATCGATGTACATTTCCTGGTTTGGGAGTGAGAATGTCTAAGAACATTGCAAATTGGGCTTTTTCGGAAATATCGCAAAGCTGATCTTCGACGTTTGATCCCTGAGCCATGTGGGGGAATCACCTGCTAAGAGAATGGGGGAGGTTGACCAGTTTAAGGTATTTGGTTCTGCCCTCGAACACCCTCAAGGTTTTTCATTAATGACAGAATATGGTCGCGTGGTTGTAACGATGCATGCAAATGAATGGGAGCACAAAGTCCTCGAGTATATCGATAAGCTTCAGGATGAGCTAGTGAAACTATGTCAGGATATGATTCG
>JAEOSV010000149.1 GCA_016840185.1 Candidatus Hermodarchaeota archaeon
GTCACGGATTTTCTCAACTACACAATGGAAAACTATGTGCGCTATGACAGTTACCCTTCATTAAGCATCTTCAACTTCACAGAATATGAAAACGAAACTACTTGGCTCTTCAACGATGGTATCGCATTACACGAAGAATTCCTGAACACCACGTTCTACCTTGTTAATAACGCTTCAGCGTATCTGATGGATGGATTCAACGCCACCGGAATCGTTGCAGACTTGACCGATTATCATATTCACCTCGAATGGTTTGATAGTTCCCCCATTGCCAATGTCACTTTCACCTACACTATGGCAGATGTAATCGAACAGCAAGATGACACATCCACATTTCGTCTTGGGAAGGCATTGGGCTTATCAACACCTTTGACCCTCACAGGAGAAGGACGGCTTACAATTCGTGGACCCTTCAATCGGGTTTACCTATCTGGAACACCAGAATCTGCTTTCACGGACATCACCTTCCCCCATTATCCAATCGGCGTGGAAGAATACCTATTCGATGATAGTACTGAGGACTTTGATTACACCATTACCTTCCAAGAGGGGTCATCTGTGCTTACCATTACTCGAGAATTCAGCACTACTGCCCTCAATCGTGGTGATGTACTCACCGTGACAATCACCATCGAAAACACGGGTAACACCCATTTCTCGACATCAACCATTCGTGATGTAATTGCAATTGAAACCGGAATGTTCGAACTGGTCAGCGGAGTGGCTTCCCGAACTGTGACGGATTTCTTGTCTGGTGAAAACGTTACCCTAGAATACACTGCAATGGCACTCGTTTCTGGAATATACGAGTATCCTGCAGTCCAAGTGGTTGGAGTTGACACTTTCTCAAGTCAAAATACGTTCCTAGGAACAACCCAATCCATAACAGTGGGTGGTGGACTTACACCCAATGAGATAGCTCTCATTGGAATTGTAGCCGCAACCATCATCGTTATTATCATCCTCCTCATCCTCTACCGATTCCGACGACGAATCTTCTAGGCACTCAATTCAGTTCATTCGCTGTATTTAGAAGAGATAATCCCCAGTTTCTACTCTGAGGTTGATGTGGGCAAAGTCCTAAAAGCCCAAAGCCCTAACAACCCTACAGGCGGTCGTTCGATATGCCAACTGATGAACCTGCAGGTTACCTTGGTGACGCTCAAAAAGCCCTGAACAAAGCGAAGGTCAAAGTCGGTAATCGGATTTCCATCCAAACCGCAGATAACACCTTCGAGGGTATTGTAATTCCCCGTGCTGAAATCGGCGCAGATGACCAGCATATCATTCTCAAACTTGATTCAGGTTACAATGTTGGAATCCATGTTGATAACATCCAACAACTTTCCCGACTAAAAGCAGGAAAAAAGGTGCAACCCGAACTTCCCTCAATAGCTCGAAAAACAAAGAAAGGATTACCATGGGTCAGTATTCTTAGTACTGGTGGAACCATTGCCAGCCGAGTGGATTATCATACCGGTGCCGTTTATCCAGCACTAACTGTGGACGATCTGTATACCGTTGTCCCAGAACTTGGTGAGATAGCAAACATTCGCGCAGAGGTTGTGTTCAGTGTTTTCAGTGAAAATCTACAACCAAGCCACTGGACCACAATTGCAAAACAAACTGCAAAACACCTTGAGGAATCAGAAGGCGTGGTTATCGCTCATGGAACTGACACCATGGGTTATACTGCAGCTGCATTGAGTTTTGCCCTACAAAACCTTCCACGACCGGTAATTCTCACGGGTTCTCAACGCTCATCTGATAGACCATCCTCTGATGCAGCCTTGAATCTCACTGGAGCCGTAATTGCTGCATCCCAAGCACCCTTTGCTGAAGTAGTAATTGCCATGCATCGATCCCCAGATGATACATCGATTGCTCTACATCCCGGAACACAAGTCCGCAAGTGCCATACCAGCCGTCGTGACGCTTTTCTTACAATTAACAGTGACCTTCTTGGAGAAGTCAAAGATAATCAAGTCCTCATGCTTGCGGATAAATCCGAATATCACCGTCGAGATCCAAAACAGAAAATCGCTTTGCAGCCCAACTTCGATTCAAAAGTTGCCTTACTCAAAACTACTCCCGGAATGGCCGGTGACCAAGTTGACGCCGTAATCGATCGTAAATACCATGGGATTGTCCTTGAAGGAACTGGATTAGGTCACGCTCCAAAGTCCCTTCTTTCAGCTATTGAACGTGCCCAACAGGAACAGATACCTATTGTCATGACATCCCAGTGGATTTGGGGACGTGTCCAGATGCGGGTTTATCGAACCGGGGTTGAACTTGTACAACGGGGAGTGATTCCCGGAGAGGATATGATTGCTGAGACTGCTTATGTGAAATTAATGTGGGTACTTGCTCAAACACGGGACCCCTCTGAAGTGCAAACGCGGATGCTAGATAACCTTGTTGGAGAAATTACTGATTGCTCTAAACGTAGCCAGTACGAAGAGCTGAGTCGTCAATGACAAAAATCGATTTCAAAAAAGTCGGAGCACTCATTGGGATTGAAGTCCATCAACAGCTAGATACCAAGACAAAGCTCTTCTGTAGTTGTCCAACTGAAATTCGGGAAGACGAACCCCATTTTACTTTTCTCCGTCGATTAAGACCTACTCAAAGCGAACTCGGAGAAGTCGACCCTGCAGCCCTTTTCGAGTTTCAAAAAGGGCGCGCCCACATTTATGAAAATTATGACGATACGATTTGTCTCGTAGAACAGGATGAAGAACCACCTCACCTCCTCGACGAGGAAGCCATAGACTTTGCCCTCGAAATCTCTTTGCTGATGAATTCCCAACCCGTTGATGAAATTCAAGTGATGCGAAAGCTGGTCATTGATGGATCCAACACTACTGGATTTCAGCGAAGTGCCGTAGTCGCATTCGGGGGATCAATTGACGTCAACGGATTCAATGTTCCCATCCAAACCATCGGAGTCGAAGAAGATGCCGCACGAAAAATCCAAGAGAAAGGAACACAAACATTTTGGCGTCTTGACCGGCTCGGAATTCCACTCATCGAGGTTGCAACCGCCCCGGTAATGAAAACCCCTGAAGAGGTTCAAGCCACCGCTCTACGAATAGGACAAATCTTTCGTGTCACAGGGAACGTGAAACGTGGTCTAGGAACCATCCGACAAGACATTAACGTGTCAGTGAAGGGCGGCGCAATCATCGAAATCAAAGGAGTACAAAAGCTCAATCTCATTGGACAAGTAGTCCAATATGAAGTTCAGCGACAAGTCGAATTACTTAAACTTCGTGAAGAATTAAAGGCTCGTGGGGTTCGAGCTGGACTAATCAAGAAAGACATCCATGATGTCTCCAAACTTTTTGGAAAAAGCGAGAGCAAGGTCATTAAAACTGCATTGAAGCGAAAAGATGGCATCTTTGCCTTGGTGCTTCCAGGTTTTGCAGGATTAGTTGGTAAAGAAGTGCAACCAGGACGACGTGTTGGAAGTGAATTTACGGATTATGCTAAGTTCTGGGGTGGCGTTCAAGGTCTCTTTCACACCGACGAATTGCCGAATTATGGGATTACCAAAGATGATGTTAGTAGACTGCGGAAGCATTTGAAGGTTCAGGAAAGTGATGCGATTATTATTGTAGCGGCATCGAAGCAAGCATCTTCCGAAGCGCTTAATGCGGTAGCTTCTCGGGCTCAACAAGCCTTGAAGGGAATACCTGCTGAAACACGTGGACCACTTGCTGATGGGACAACCCGATACTCCCGTCCCCGACCTGGTGCCGCACGTATGTATCCTGAGACAGACGTGGCACCTGTTAGGGTAACACCAGAACACCTTGAACTAATTCGCCAAGGATTACCCGAGCTGCCGGAAGAGAAACTCCAGAAATTCCGTGAAGAGTTTCACCTAAGCGATGAATTAGCAGGAATTATGATCCGTTCCCTTCGCATTGACTTGTTTGAACAAATCATCAAGAAACACCCAGAATTCGCTGTGACAGCCGCGTCGACACTCGAAACGACTTGGCGGAACTTGGAGCGAGAGGGAATCAACTTTGATGATATCCCTGAAGAACAACTGCTTCTTCTATTTGACCGATTAGCTGAAGAGAAGTTTGCCAAGGAGGCTATTGAAGATCTGTTAACCTGGCTAGCTCAGCACCCCCAACAGATCGTTGATGAAGCAATTCAAGACCTTGGGTTGGGTGTCATTTCTCATGATGAACTAGAAGCCATCATTACTCGAATCGTGCAGGCCAACTCTAAGATGATTACTGAACGTGGTGAAAGAGCCCTGGGTCCATTAATGGGTATGGTCATGAAAGAAGTTCGGGGTTGTGCGGATGGTCAACTGGTTAACCAGCTGCTCCAAAAGGCTGTGCAGACCCAGATGAAAGCCTAATTTTCTTTTCTTGAGCCCTTGTATCAATTGAAGACTGCCGCTAGGGCTACGAGAATCATTGCGGTAACAACACCTGCCAACACCATTCTGAGTCCAGCTGCTAACATACTCGCTTTCGCCATTCGACCCATCCAGACACCAAGTGCAAAGAGAAACACCATGGTTATTGTGACTGAAATCAAGGCGGCTTGAATAAAATCAAAGGGAATGAGTAACAGCGGAATCAAGGGTAGAATTGCAGCAGGAAGAGGAGCAAATCCATGAATGAATGACGCCAAAATTGTGGCAAACCGGACTGCCGAATCTACCATACATCCATCCAGTGGTCGTTGCATTTGCTTCTCAAGTTGTTGGATTTCGAGTTTACGTTCCACACGCTCAGCTTCGTAAGCCCCCCAACCACTTGAAATCGCTAGCCCGATTGCTGCCGCTAGACCGGCACCTACAAGTATCCTTACATCCAGGGGACCGATTATCGAACTGAATAATACAACGGCGGCAAAAGCACCGAGGACAATCGCGACAATGGTTAAGGCACCATCAAACGCCCCAATTACAATATATCGCCGAGTGAGTGAACCCAAAGCAGTCATTCGCCAATAAAGCTTCCAGCATTCAATTCGTCCCATTGAATTTGCCATAACTGTCAACCTAGCCTGTTATCTAATAACGAACACAAGAAGTCAATGACAGTAAAAGTGTCTTTAGGTTGAAAAAAGGTTCACTTTCTCAACCTGCAACTGAGGAAATTATACTAGAACCCTAAGACTTCAAGATAACCGGAATTTCACTAATCAAATGACGAGTCTGCTCTCCTGTATCACGATCCCGAATTGTCGCTGTTTCGTCTTCTAGACTTTGGGGATCAATCGTCACTGCTTTTGGTATCCCAATCTCATCGGCTCGTGCATAACGGCGCCCTATCCGCCCGCTTGCATCATATTGTACAGTCAGGCCCTGTAATTTGCACACATTAAACAGCGTGGCCGCCTTTTCCTCAAGTTTTGGACGATTGAGGAGAGGCAAGATAACGGCGTTGTAAGGCGCGAGTTGATAAGGTAGTTGGAACCAAGTCCACCCGCGTTTATCATCTTTGGGACGATAGGTGTGTTCTAAGATGGCATAGACTAGACGGTCAATCCCAAAGGAGGGTTCAATGACATGAGGAAGCACTTTCTTCCCTTCAACATCAATACTCAGGTCTTTCTGACTACCATTTGTATGTGATTTAAGATCGTGATCTCGTCGATAGGCATTGCCAATCACTTCTTTCCATCCAAAGCTGAGGTTAATCTCTAAATCAAAATTTCCACCACTATAGTGAGGTGTCTCTTCTGGACGCATGTAACGAAAACGAATGGCATTTCCTGGTATCCCTAATTGCTTAAAGAATTCCACTTCATCACCAAGAAGACAAGCCATCCATTGATTGGGAACATGCTTCTTCTCAAAGGCCTCCTGAACAGAGAGTTCAATGGAGGTATAGTCGGTGCTCCCCTTTTTCGCAGCCTTTTCCTGAGCTTCTTGTGTGACAAAGTTGAGTCGGACCTGAGCTAGCTCATCATAGAATGGGCAGGCATCTAGTGTATCGGGGTCAATGAAGTATTCGATTTCCATCTGCCCAAATTCACGGACTCGCACAATGCTTTGACGAGGTGAGATTTCATTCCGATACGACCGTCCGATTTGTGCAATGCCAAAGGGAAGCTTTGCACGCATAGCCGTCTGGACACGCTTGAACCCAAGGAAGATGTTTTGCGCTGTTTCCGGTCGCAGAAATGCCTGACGTCTTTCGCCACCCACATTGGTCCCAAACATGAGCCCGAAACTTTTTACCTCCCCCAATGGATCTCCACAAACCGGGCAACGGAGTTTCTTTTCTTGAACAATTGCTTCTAATTCTTTGTTGGACTTCCCTTCAGCGGGAATTTTTAATCGCTCTTCAATCAATTGATCAATCCGGGTCACGTGCCCTTTGGGACATTCCGCGGAGGGATCAGTAAAATGATCCAAATGCCCAGAAGCTTTGAACACGGGGCTAGGTAGAATCGTGTTTCCACTCACCTCAAACACAATGTCCCGTGTTTCAATAAATCGGGTGCGCCAGAGATTAATCAGATGATTCCGGATTCTTGTCCCAATAGGTCCGAAATCATAAAAGCCGGCGAGACCTCCATAGATTTCAGCTGTTGGATAGAGAATACCGCGACGCAGGGATACCGTCATAACTTGATCAAGGAGTGATTTTGTCATTGATGATCCACTTCCAACAAGGAATATGGCACTCTATTAAAGCCTGTTGAGTCAATTTCCTGTTTTATTCCTTTCTGAAAAGAGGCTGATACCTCAAGAGGTTGACGAAACATTTTAAGCAATACATGGGAGTGGTTATTTACCGCTCAGAGAAGCGTATTTGTTACGTTTGCTCATTTGTGGGAAAGGTGTTATACCGAAATGTCACAGGAAGAATTTGGTCAAATGTACTGGAACGGCGTACGTGACGCTTTGCGAATGTCCCAAACGTTCCTCTTCTGGAAAGAAAAGAACCCCAACGAGGACCGTACGATTGAGACCTTTGTCAGCGAAGCCCTTGAAGCTGTTCGCCAAAAATGCGCGCCCTGTTTGAAAGAAATCCTTGGCGTAACCTTTGGTGAAGATGAAGCTACAGTGGAAGAGATGCTACCAGGCCTCCAAGAAATCGAATCCGCAGAATCTGCACCAGCTCCGGAAGTAGCTCCTGAACCGGTTCCCGAACCGGTTCCCGAACCGGTTCCCGAACCGATTCCCGAGCCTGAGCCTGAATTCACTCCACCACCTGTCCCTCCAGTTCCTGAACCTGAAGCAGTACCTGAGCCCATTCCTGAACCAGCACCCATCGAAGCACCACCGGAACCAGAGCCTGAAGTCTTCCTTGCCGAAGAACCAGCCAAATCAGCACCACCTCCAAGTTTTGATTTTGGAGAAACTGAACCGGCTCCAGAACCAGCTCCTACCTTCGAACCGGCCCCTGAGTTTGAATCGGCTCCCGAACCAGTGCCAGAACCAATGCCCGAACCGGCTCCAGAACCAGCACCAGAAGTCGCTCCCGATGAAACTGCAACTGCTGAAGGAACTGAAGAAGGCGATGAAGAAGAACCCAAACGACGAACCTTCTTCTTCTAACCCATCACACGGCTTTCCAAACGTCGTCCAACCTTTGAAAAGAC
>JAEOSV010000150.1 GCA_016840185.1 Candidatus Hermodarchaeota archaeon
CATCCGATTGTATCAACCACCTTCTGCACCAGTCCTTGCGAATCCCGGAGCCACCATAGCAGGTTTTCAAGTGCCACTCAATTGGACCGCCGCAACCGACTCTGATGGTATCATCGATTACTATTACGTTGAAACCAGCGCGAATCCCAGTTTCAGCATTATCGGTCAAAGTGACACAACCACTGACACGTTTTACAGTTTCTCCTTCCTGTCCAATGATACCTACTATTTCCGCGTGCGAGCCGTTGACAATAATACACTCGTCGGCCCATGGAGTAACGTTGTAAGCACCTATATCGAAATTCCACCCATTACCCTCCCACCCGGAATCCCAGGATTTCCAATCGAAGCCATTGCACTTGGACTGCTTCTCTCTTTAGGGGCAATCTTTGTTATACGCCGTCGCAGAAAGTAAAAGGTATCTCTATCCGATACCTTTCCTCTCCTCTTTTTTTGGTTCTCAGAATTTAAGGGTAGCTAGGCAGGTCCAGCTCGAGTGGATTACATTTCGAAACCTGTTTTTCCCGTTCCCCATTTGTCCAGCGCGACTTTCAATTCTGCATGGTCTTCGGCATAATCCTTCAAAGAAATTCCTTTCACCGTAGCGTTAATCGCTTGGCGGAAGGCACGCGCTCCTGCTGAAGGTCCGCCATGTTCAGCTGGGAAGGCATGGATACCGCCTCCTGTCCCAATCATGATTTCAGCGCCCAAATCTTCCATCACCATAGGAACATGACCGGGCGTGATGCCACCACTGGGCATGGGCATCGTGGGTTTGATGTGGTGCAGTGGGTAATTCATGGCTCGGGCCATTTCGATATAGCGCTGTTTGAGTAACGGAGCCTTCCCATAGGGTGCAGGAAAGACTTCAATATCCACCCCGGCAAGCCGTGGCAGTTTCCCGATAACGAGTTGAGTGGATAATCCACTAATAGGTGAGTAACTCATAGCACCAGCAATATCCATGTGCCCAAGAACCGGCACGTTGATACTGGGATCATCAGTGACTTGCCTCACTGCACTATACCCAACTGCCAAGTAGTTAATCATCAATGCATTCGCACCATGTTCAAGGGCGACTTCGGCATTTTCCATGAGTTTTGGAATTCGGTCAGTGATATTGATGGTGTACAGGGTTTTTTCCCCCTTCTCAGAATTCGCTTTATCAATGGCATCCATATAGAGGGGGAGGCGTTCGGTGATACGATTGAACACGGGATCCGCGATGAGCTCATCATCTTTGATGATATCCGCCCCACCCCGAGCCGCTTCATAAAGTAACTTGGCACCCACCTTTGGCGGATATCCGGTACAAGGTTTAATCATGTTGTTAAGCAAAGGGCGATTCTTCACGCCCAATACTTTGAAAACCCCTTTGGTTCCAAACTTCGGTCCTTGAAAGCCTTTCAACCAACTTTTCGGGAATCGAAGGTCTAGTACTTTGACACGACCACCCATACTAATGTTGCCCACAACCGTTGAGAGAAGCATGGGAATCTGCTGACCAAAGTTAATCCACGGAAACGCTACTTGAACCACATAGTGGCGGTGCGTCACATCTTTGGGTTGACTATACTCCGGGTAAGGACCTTCATAGATTCCAATAACCTTAGCAACATACTTTTTTCGCATCTGGGGTGTTTCACCGGGCACGAGCACCCAAGTTCCCGTACTCTGCTCCACCGCCGCCATTTCACAAATATCCTTAATCGGTAGACCAATCGGTGCTCCGAAATAATATGTGGCTATCACATATTTTTCCGGATCAATTTCATCAGGCAATGCATTTGGTTGACTTTCAATAGGTAGGTCTTTCGGGGTCATAGTCTGTTTGCACCTCGAACACCATGTCCGTTCAAAAAAGGCATATAGGGAGTATTTAGCCTTATTCATCAAATAACATATTTCGTAAAGACTCAGATATACTTCTGGTAAAAACAATTAGTAATGTGTTAAAACAAATAACTATGCATTGATAGTTCTCAAGCATATGCAGCGCCTTTTTTATGCAAGTAAAACATTCTATGCCCAGAGAAAGGTTTTACATCCTGGCACCAGCAAACCCCTACACACCCAGGAAGAATACTAGTTTCGCTAGATGCCAGTTTGTTAATAACCATAGGAGAAAAAAATAAATGAAAACACCTCAAAAAGTCGCCTTCGCGATTTTATTGACCTTTTTCATCTGCTCTTCTTTCACCCTTGGATTAACCGCAGCACCACAGAATTTAGATAAAACAGCTGACTTCGAATTATCCAATGTACCAGAAATTACGACTCCATCTCCTGAACCTCCGCATAAACTTGTTCCCATATCCATACTCGTTTACACCGAATATGTTGATGGAAGTTCAGGCGGGGAATACCAAAACACCATGACTGCCATCAATAACACCTATGGCACCGACTACTACACAACAAATCTCACTGATTACAACGATTTAGCATCCCAGATTGGGGAACATGATATTTTCCTAATTCCCGAACAAGAATTGGTGAACGATGATGCAACCATGCGAACAGTTGGTCAAGCCTGGGCGGGCATCCTTCCAACCTACGTCAATGACGGCGGAATTGTAATTCTCATGTCATTCGGATCCTTTGGAGGAACTGGAACAACGAGTTACATCTACAATGAGACAGGTTTGATGGAGATCTATGGATTCACAGATGTTTCCTTCACCAGTATAAACCTCGTCAATACTAGTGATGCTTTAGCTCGAGGCATTTCGTCCTCCTGGACTGGCCCAAATGGAGCCGTTAGCTTTGATTCCCCAGATCAAACAACGGTTGTTGATGACGGATCAGATCCAGTTGTGATTCACAAGATGATGGGTAAGGGTCACATTGTGTTACTTGGCTTTGATCTCTTTATGATTGAAGGCAATTGTTCAACAATTCTTGCGAATGCCATTCGACTTCACCGGCATGTCATCTTCGACAATTCCCATGGACAATATGAGACCATTCATGGGGCTTACAGTAGCTTTGCTGATGATTTAGTGGCCGAGAATTTCGCTGTCTCATCATATGACGCCTTTGACACAGACTTCATCACCGCATCTGACGTCGTCGTGGTTCCCTATTGCAGCGTGTTTTTCACAGCACCAGAAAAGGCATTCCTTGAAAACTATGTTCTGCAAGGTGGAGGATTGTTCCTTTTAAGCGATTGGGGCACTTTTGGAGACCGAGTCGGAGACCTAGCTAATATCTTCGGTTATAGTTTTGACAACAGTTATTCCATCATATCCGACACCGATGATAATGAACCGCCATCCAGTGATCCAAACCAGCCTGTTTACTCGGGAGCCAATATCCACAACCATTCACTCTCAGTAGATGTTTCGGATGTGCAGATGTTTTATGGTACTGCCATTCTTGGAACACCCGCAGATGCTTACAACATAATTACCACTGATACAGATGGTACATCACTGTGGTTCAATGGCACAGTCCTCAATGGTGCATCGTGTTATGCTGCCTCAAAGTTTGGTATGGGACGAGTTGTAGTGTCCAGTGATGCAAACTTCATTGAAGACGATAGTGATTACGATATGGATGGCACCTTCGACTATGATGAACATGATAATGACAATCTTGTTGTCAATTCGATTCGTTGGCTCTCTGCCGCAGGAATAGTTGAACGGAAGGTTCTCTTCGATACCTCGCATGGTCTCTGGGTTGGTTGGGCTTCTTATTTCGATTTCATGGAATATCTCACATGCAATGGGTATACCGTCCATTGGATGACTATCTTTCATGAAACCATGCTGGAGTCGACACATGTTTTAGTACTCTCTGCTGGTGGAGCTGATTATACTCCTGCTGAAAATGTCACTATCCGCAATTTCGTGGATAATGGTGGTGGGTTATTGATGCTCACCGATTGGACTTGGTTCGGTGACAAACTGGATTATGTTGCAGCAGAATTGGGTATGGTGCGAAATAGCACCCACGCATATCTATCAGATTCTGACGATGGGATGTATGGAGGGAATTCCTACATCTTCTACGATGGCGCTAACATTGGCACACACCCAATAACTGAAGGTGTGAACCGTATTCTGGTGGATCGAGGAACGGGATTAATCAATATTGGCGGTGGCACACCCCTTGTGACTGCAGATATTGATGGCACCTCCGATTGGCATAACGATAGTACTGGGTATTGGCCTGCAGACGGTGTTGACGTTTTCGCTGCGAAAGATTTCGGTATGGGACGCCTTGTCTATCTCACCGACGTGAACATTGTTGTAAGTGGTACTTTCTTGATCGCTGATAATAACCTCTTCTTAGTGAATGCTTTCCAATGGCTCTCGGAGAACCGTGCACCTGCTATCACTCTGACGTATCCGAATGGTGGTGAAACTGTCAACAACACCATCCTTATCACCTGGACTGCTGTGGACCCCAATAAAGATCCCATTCTTGGCTATGACTTACTCTATAGCAATGATAGTGGAGCATCCTGGTTCCCCATTGTCACTGGTATCATGGGCACAAGTCATGTTTGGAACACCACCGATGTAGCTGATGGCTCGAATTATCTCATTCGGGTTGCAGCCTACGACTATGAACTCGTCGATATCGATGATTCCGATTCGGTCTTTACAATTGATAACCTAGGACCACCACTCCCACCACCTCCACCTCTACCTTGGTGGTGGTGGATACCTGTCCTAGCGGTCGTAATCATCATCGTGGTAGTGGTACTCCTCTACATGTTCCTTCGACGAAAAGGAAACACCAAATAATGAAAAGTGGAGGCTTAGCCTCCACCTTCCCTCTTTATTTTTTTAAAATCAACTGCATTCGAAACAGTTTGTGATGGAGTTGATACCCGCGTTTTTCGCATAAAGTAGCAAGTCTTTCATTTTCGTGAAAGGTGATACGGAGGAGTTCAGAGGGGGGATCACACAGCTGTTTAAAGGCAAACACGTAGTCATCAAACGCTGAGAGCTCGAGTAATTCAAAAGGGAAGCACCCTGGAAAACTTGGGGTGAATCGTGTTGCTCCAAGAATTTGATTGGAGCTGTTTTTGAGCGTATAGAGGTCGTGGTTTCGTTTTATGAATTGCTGGATTGCACCTAGCGGAAGTCCTTGTGGAAAGAGTTTTGCTATGGCTTGATGTTCTTCGGTTTTTAGATTGTGTAGAGTAAACTGTCCTGTTGGGTGTAAGGTGTTGAAGGGAACGAAGTAATGCCAAGTCTGACCTATCACTTTGAAACCATACTTGGTGTAGAGACCTTGTGCATGATGATTATCCACCTGTGTGA
>JAEOSV010000151.1 GCA_016840185.1 Candidatus Hermodarchaeota archaeon
AAATTCAGCCAATCGTAGCAATTGTTTGACTCGCACGTCTTCTCGTTCATAGGGAATCAAGGGATTGGTCCCATCAACTTTGCCCGTTCGTAACTCAACCGCACCTTCTGCACCCAGGAGGACAGGACCACGTTTTTCATCTAAGACAATGGCAAAGCCTACGCCTTCATGAGCGACGAGTTTGGACACAAACCCAGGAAACTGTTTCTCAAAGTCCTGAAGTGTAAGGCGTCCTTTCTGCGTTTTGAAGTAGATTTGGGCCAAGTTCCCAGATGCGCACACGATAACGTCCTCGTCTGTAAGGTGTTCACCAGTATCTACTTTATCTCCCTCTTCTTTATCGCGATAGAAGTGGCGAAGCACATTCCTTCCCTCCTTCCCTTCGACTTCTTCATGTCCGGTGTTTAGGTCATCGACTAAGCCACCCACATAGCCTACATGGGCATCGATGGCTTCTATTTCACCCACGGTGAGTTTACCTTCGAGTAGGTTCCCGAGAAGGTCCTTGAGAGTAATTTCATAGCGTTGTTTGAAGGTCCAGCCTAGAGATTGACCGTGATCAGAGAGGACAAAGAGGTGGTAGGGTCTTGGGGCGAGGTTTTCGATTGCGTGGAGTACACGTCGGATTTGTTTGTCAAGACCGCGAAGAGCTTTCTGAGCATCTGTAGTGTGTGGACCCGAATGATGAGCGATTTCATCGTACCCAAGGTATGTGACGTAAATACCCGGTGACCCTCGTACAATATCTTGGATAACCATGGATGTGGCAATGTCTCGCATGAAAATATTGGTTGCGGCTCGAACGCCTGGGTAGAACTTGTGAAAGCGATTCTGCCGTGGTTTGCGTCGTGTAATGGTCTGTTTGATTATCTGGCCAATTTCAACAATTAGATCCCAGATAGTATAGATGATACTGCGGTTCATTGCCCAAGGGTTAAGGAGATAGTAATAGAGATCCTTACTTCTTCGCTCACTGGCAATCTCATCCTTCTTGCTGAGCGTTGACATGGTAAAGAACGAATAGGTCGCATCACCGCTTACCAAGTTGCTAACACTTGCACCCCCGTTTCGAAGCAATCCCTTTCCGTTTGAGGCACGTTTCTCAATGGTGTAGGCATCAGGTTGATGATTGGAGGTCATCATGCGGTCCTCATCTTTGATATACCAGCGAAAAGCGGGGATATCCTTGTTATTCCCGTGGAGAATGCCTGCTTGACAGGAGGATGTCATTGAGGGTATCCCGCAATCCCAACCAGTGAGTTCGTGGCTTCCACGGTTGAGTAGTTTTTGGACGGTAGGCATATACTCCTTCTTCAAGACTTGTTGAATCTCAGGGTAGCTGAGTCCATCGATTTCCAATGCGACGACGCCAGGGGTTTGTGGAATATCTTCGGGTTTGATTTCTTTCTGGATTTGTTTGGCAACATATTGGTTGAAGAATGTGCTATCATCGTCAAGCCCAACAACATTGACCACAATGGCGTTGAAGGCAGCGAAAATCAATCCAGCGATAAGTGCAGCCGAGATATTCACAACAAAAAATCCTGGCATAAACCAACCGATAATCCAAAAGAGAAATCCATTGATGAGAAACATCAAGACGAAGGTAATTGCAAAACCTAACCACCAACGTGCCACCAACGAAACTAGTTTTGTGAATAAAGGACGAACGAGCACGTTGGCAATCGCAATAATGGCAACTACGATGTAAACGACGCCTAGCGCAAAGAGAAAATCATCCGGTAGCCCTTGGATGATGATACCCCCGTATAGCCAAGCGGTGACTAGTAGACAGAGGGCGTCAAGATTCCAGGTGAGAATGAAACGTCCAAATCGGACATTGCGAACTGAAGTACTATCCAGTTGCCATATCAAGAACGCTCCCACGAAGAACACATTTATTGCTAGGACCCCAAAGAAAAGACCAAGCGCTAAATCCAGTAGAATAAGATTGCCACCGGGGGGATACGGGTAGAGGATTTTGAACAGATAGGTGATGATTCCCCCTGTAATGGCAAGGATGGATACACCGATGCCGAGGGGAATTGCCCACGATTTCTTATAAGCGGTGCCTAGAGCCACAATCATACCAATAAGGGCTACAACAGTGAGGGTGACTCCAATTGTTAGCATGAAGGCAATTAAGAAGTTCGTTGGGAGTCCGGTTTGTGTGAATAGATAGAGAATGAGATCAAAGTTGTTGACAGGAATTAAGCTAATGATTGCTCCCGCTGCTGCGAAGGCAAACATTAACACGAAATCGATGCCAGCAATGATTCGAACAGTACGTGGAGCTAGAACAACTTCAGTATGTTTGGTTTCGCCCATGGTGTTTCTCCTCTTACTGAAGTGTTACTTTCAGCAAGATTGATGTTAATTATCTTATTGTTTTTCAAATACTCCCTGAGTGTGTGAATCTGCGAAAGCTATTTGTGGAATCTGCTCGGACTGAGTGCAAGATTCAGTGTTTGGTGTGTTAAACATGAAGGGCTGGACTGGACAACTATTACGCGTCAACCTAACGACGAAAAAAGCAACTGTTGAAACCTATTCAAAGGATTTGGCCTTACAGTTTGTAGGTGGCCGCGGTTTTGCCGCAAAAATCCTTTGGGATGAAGTGCCACGAGGAACTGATCCTTTGTCACCAGGGAACAAGTTCATTGCAGCGGTTGGACCGCTATCTGGGCTCTCAATGCCGAATGTCGGGAAAACGGTTGTGGCTTCGAAAAGCCCCTTAACAGGTATCTATGGAGACGGAAATCTTGGATCACATTTTGGGTCACAACTTCGTCGATCAGGGTATGATCTTGTTGTTGTTGAAGGAAAGGCAGAGAACCCATCCTACGTTTTGATTGAGGATGCTGATGTGAGTGTTCTTGATGCAGACCAGTTATGGGGTGT
Source organism: Candidatus Hermodarchaeota archaeon (assembly GCA_016840185.1). The sequence continues at coordinate 2,902 of JAEOSV010000151.1, forward strand.
TGGTGCCTTTGAAGCGGAACAGAAACTGGAGAATAAACATGGCAAGAACATTGGTACCCTCATGATTGGGCAGGGCGGCGAGAATCTTGTGAAATTTGCTGTGGTTCGTTCCATGATGGGGCGAGCAGGTGGTCGTCCAGGTATGGGAACCGTTATGGGTTCCAAGAATCTAAAGGCCTTAGTGGCGAAGGGTAGTAAAACGCCTGAGATTGCTGATCTGGCAGCATTTCGTCAACTTGGTCGTGATGGTTTCAAGGATATTCGCGATAAGCCAGGATATGATCATTGGATGACACAGGGAACTATGTTGATTCACTCCTGGTGTCAGGAATTCAGTGTTCTTCCCAGTTACAATTTCAGGGAAGGACAGTTCGAACATGCGGATGCCCTCAACGGAGATGCAATGGAGCCACTGAAGGTGAAAACCCGTGGATGTCCTTCGTGTACCATGCAATGTGGCCACTGTATTCAAGACTCCGAGGGTAAGTCGGCTGAGCTAGATTACGAGAACGTGGCGCTCCTGGGCTCAAACATTGGTATGCGAGATTTACGGGAAGTCGCTACTTTGAACCGGTTAGCTGATGAATACGGCCTAGACACAATTTCATTAGGAAGTACAATTGGGTTTGCAATGGAAGCGTCGGAAAAAGGCTTACTCGAAGATAAACTCGATTGGGGTGACTTCCAAGCAACCAGGCAACTGGTTTCAGATATTGCATTTCGAAGAGGTTCGTTGGGATCAGAACTGGCTGAAGGAACACGAAACTTCGCAATGAAGATAGGGAAGGGCGCGATGGATTTTGCCATGCAAATCAAGGGATTAGAAATCTCTGGGTATGATTGTCATGCAGCCCCAGGAATGGCGCTGGCGTTTGGTGTCTGTTCCATAGGAGCCCATCACAAGGAGAGTTGGATCATCACCTACGAAGTCGATGTTGGTCGTGAATCCTATGACGAAAGTAAAGTTGACAAAATCATTGAACTTCAACGAATTCGGGGTGGGCTCTTTGAACAGCTCGTAGGGTGCCGCTTCCCATGGATTGAGGTGGGATTCGACCTTGAATGGTATCCCAAGTATTTTACCGCCGCAACGGGGTTGAAGTGGACCCTCGATGACTTTTGGACACTTGCTGATCGTGTCTATTCACTTGTTCGGTCTTTTGGAATTCGTGAGTATAATGGAGAATGGGATCGATTCATGGATTATCCCCCTGCCCGATGGTTCGAGGAGCCTTTATCTTGTGGTCCCTTAACGGGAGCCAAGCTTGACAAGGAGAACTACGATAAGATGCTGTCGTGGTATTATCAAAAACGGGGTTGGGATGAACGTGGAATCCCAACGAAGAAACGACTGACTGAGCAAGGATTAGACTGGGTAATTTCTGAACTAGAAGAGGTCACGAATCTAGAGTAACTTCCCAAGCCGTATTGCCATCTGCTAGTCCGATTTGTCAGCGAAGGTTATGCAAAAGACACAATGAGGAGAACCTTGGAGCCGTCCTTCGGTTTGAGTGACACGTACAAGATAGGGGACTTTGAGATTATCAACCCAGTGTTGTAAGAGTCCTTCAAGCATGCCTGAGAGTAGTTCACAATATCGTAAATCGAGTTCAGCTTCGAATGTATCTTGAGAACAAATGGGGCACGATTCGGTTCGGAGAATGAGGGTGCGGTCGTCGGCGAATTCTAAAGTATTTGGTTTAGTTCCAGTAGCCAGTTCCCAGTTCCGTGCAAGGTACTCATCGACGCGATTAAGAAAGAGGTCTGGAGCTTTGGGGAAGAAGTCTTCTGGGGGTTCACCATAGCGGCTGACAAGCCCTAAAAGCAGAGGCGTAGTCATGGTTTTTCCAAGTGAGTGAAGTGCGCGTTCGATAGCGGTGGGATTTCCTGCATACTCGACAGAGAGGGCTTCCACTAGGCGAAGATAGAAAATCGGGAGCAGCGGTCCCGAAAAGAGTGGAGGTTTGTCTTGTGGCGCAGCTTCGTCAGGATTCAAATTAGTTTCATCCTTCCATTGTTGGGTAATGGGTTTGTATGACTAATCGTCATCAGACTCTTTTTCTTCTTGGGCTTCTTCCCTTGCCGCAGATTTACTTGGTTTTCCTTTGATAGCCGCTTTGACACGTTCTTTTCTGGATTCTTTAGCGGGAGCTCGTTCACGGAGTTGGCGTTCAGCCTCCGCCAAAGGACCCGTGGGAATTGTCGCAGGTAAGGTGGGTGCTTGCCCCGTCAGTTCGGCTATTTCAACTGATTTCTCAGCCCATAAGACTTGAGCGGGGTGGACACCAGCGACTCGCCAATAGAAGAAGCGGTCCCAGAGTTTTTCTTCAATGGAAAGTACACCAGCAGAAAGTGAGACAAGGTTTAGTCCCAGTCGGTTGAAGGCTTTCGCTACGACCTTGCGTACTTCGTCCCGGATTTCTGCTTCGTCACGTAGTGCGCTCATGAATTCATGTTCTGAGAACTGATCACGCATGACGTTATCGATGAGTGTTTTAAGATACTCAACGAGTTCCTGGGAGTTCATAGGAATGCGTTGTTCATGTAGGTTTGTGATTAATTCACGAACATTTTCAACCACGAAGGCAAAGAGGAGCCCATAGGGTTCTTGGAGCCGTATTGACCGCTGATAAATCGTTTTAGCTTCTTTACCCGCGCCGGTCTTGACCGGGATATCAAATTCTTCACGACGCCAGGATTTACCGGTCCAGGTGAGCCGAGCAAGATCAGAGGTTTGGGTAACTCCAGTATTGGCGTAAACATGAACCCGACCAGTGTAGATGTATACGATATTCGCTTTGAAACCCTGACCTCGCCATCCAGTCTTAATCAAGGGTGACGGAAAGGTTTCAATGGTATAGGGAGTTTCACTGGGTTCCCAGACTTCATAGACTTTGAATTCTCGATTGCCATTGTTGAACTCTTCCCCATAGGCACAACAAATCCAATCGGGAGGTACGTAGATTTTCGCATCCTTTTCCAGGATTTCGATTTGTTCCATATCTCGTTCAAGGTCTGGTGGGTGATAGATGAACATTGGGAGTCGGGAATCAGATTCCTGAATTTCTGTTCCCGAGGGTAGTGTCCGCGCCAAGGTTTTTCCAGTGGAAAACCCACCAAAAGCAGCCAGCCGTGTTAATCGGCGGAAAGCTCGGATTGCTTGGGCACCCTTATCCTTGTGTGGAGCTTGAATCATTTGAGTCCAATAGTTTTGTCCACCCACATCACCGACAGGAATGCTAGGGTGGGGTCCCAAATGTGGATCAGGTGCCATTAAACATACAGTTTTTGCCACGATGAAAGCCTCCTTCTCATATGTGCGAATACTTCTAACTTCAAATAACTATTGGTGAGTGGTTAAAATCCTGTGATTTCATACCGGTCACCGAGACGTTCTCCTTTTACTTCTTCTTTGCTTCGCCATTCCTCGATGAGTTGTTGAACCTTTTGCTGCAATGCAATGTTTGAGGATTGAGCAATCCAGTCCATGGCGATATGGACGTGATCTCCTCGAAGAGTTATTGTGCGGGCAACCGCGTCGTAATAACCTCCTTGTCCTTTTTTCCCGATGAATGAGATAAAGGCGGAAAACAGGTTTTGCGCCTTTTTATTATAACTTTGAAGCATGCTTTCAGGTACAACCGTCATTTGTTGGTTGATTCGTTTTCCGACGAGGTCATAGATGGCGGTTTCTGTTGTTGCTTCGTGTTTGACGCCACTTTCTAGAAGTGTGAAAAAGTCGATGGGTCCGGTGAAGCAGTTTTTGAAAAAGTCATGGCTGGTCCGTTGGAAGTCAAGTAGTTCTCCGGTGGCTTTGACGTAGACCACCTCTTGCACTCCATCTGAGCGTTCAATCACGAGATTCATGTGTTTTTTCCATTTCGAATAGCTCTCTGGATGCTCTTGGAGTTCCGGAAGGAACACGAGTGGAACGTTGAAAAAGACCTTGCTGTGTTTGAACGCTTTCTCCAATTCACCCTTGTAGGCTTCAGTTGGTGGGAGGCCTTCGACTTCCGCGACGAAAGCAGCCCGATAGCTTGTTAGCAGGAAATGACCATCTTGCCCTTTGACCATAATAGGCTCCGTGCCAGCCCGAACACCTTTTGCAATCTTTGCTTTAGCAACAAGAAGCAATGTTTCATCGGCTTTGGGGAGAATACTTTTTGCAATGGTTAATTTCTCAGTTGGTTCGAGTTCCCATGTCAATGCAATTACCTTCCATTTGTGTTTACGGTTCGAGTTTTGGTTATTTGACTATTGTCCAAGAAACTTGGCGGCAAATTGGGTGAACTGTTCCATGGTTTCTTTTGTAATGCTTGGTTTTGTAGAAGCTAGAGCTTCTTGGAAATGTGCCATACTAACACGCGAGGCATCCAAATTTGTACGAAGAACTACCAGAACTGCTTTGCGACACACATTCTGGATATCAGCACCGGAGAAGCCTTCGGCGGAAGAGGCGAGTTGATCGAGGTTTACATCTTCAGCCAGGGGCATATTTCGTGTATGCACCTGGAAAATGGCTCGTCGAGCTGTAAGGTTTGGCGGTGGGGTGAACACAAAGATATCAAATCGACCGGGACGGAGTAAAGCAGTGTCAATCATATCCGGTCGGTTTGTAGCGGCTAAGACTACGACACTTTCTAGTTCTTCCATTCCGTCCATTTCGACGAGTAGTTGGTTTACAATGCGTTCGCTTACGCGACTATCAAATCCTGATCCACGGCGTGGGGCAATATTATCGAGTTCGTCGATGAACAGTACTGAGGGGGCGGCTTGTCGGGCGCGACGGAAGATTTCAGCAATTATCTTTTCCGACTCGCCCACCCATTTACTCATCACTTCTGCACCACGAATACTAATGAAATTAGCTTGACTCTCAGTGGCCACCGCTTTTGCAAGCAATGTTTTACCGGTGCCTGGAGGGCCAAAGAGGAGAACACCTTTTGGTGGACTAATATTGAATCGTGAGAAGACATCGGGACGGCTAATCGGTAATTCAACTGCTTCACGGAGTGCTTGTTTTGCTGTCTCCATACCTCCAACATCTTCCCAACGGACCATTGGAACTTCAATAGTGATCTCTCGCAGGGCAGAAGGTTCAACCACTTGTCGGGCAGTTTTGAAATCGTTGGCAGTAACAATAATCTGATTGATCATTTCCGGAGAAATTTGCATGTCATGTTCTTCGATTTTCGGGAGCACTCGCCGAAGAGCACCCAAGGCGGCTTCCTTAACTAAAAAGGCCAAATCCGATCCTACAAACCCGTGGGTTCCTTGAGCAATTTGGTGTAGATCCACTGATTCATCCAGAGGTACTCCTCGAGTATGAACCCGAATGATGTCGTAGCGTCCTCGCGTATCTGGAACGGATATATGGATTTCACGGTCAAATCGTCCAGGACGTCGAAGAGCAGGATCAACGGCGTCTAGCCGATTTGTAGCAGCAAGCACAAAGACTTGGTCCCGGTCTTGGAGTCCGTCCATTAAGGTGAGCAATTGGGCAACGATGCGGCTTTCCATTCCGCCAGATTCGCGGCGGGCGGCGATAGCATCGATTTCATCAATGAAGATGATGGCGGGTTTATTCTTCTCTGCCTCTTGAAAGGCGTCACGAAGGAACTTCTCGGATTCACCATAGTATTGGCTCACAATTTCTGGACCATTGATGGCACGAAAGAACGCTTCGCTTTCTGTTGCAACGGTTTTTGCTAGCAGAGTTTTCCCACAGCCTGGAGGACCATGAAGGAGCACACCACGAGGGGGTTCGATTTTTAAGCGGGCAAAGAGCTCAGGATGACGAATCGGAAGCTCGACTATCTCGCGGATTCGTGATATTGCCTCATCTAGTCCACCAACATCATCGTAGGTGGCAGTGGCAATTACCGGTGTTTCTTCTGGAGCTTCTTTGCGGAGTTGAAGATCCGTATTTGCATTTACGATGACATTACCAGTTGGAACGGTTTTTGCTACATAGAATTTGGCTTCACTGAGGGCAAATGCAGCTCTGCCGACAGCAATGATGATGTCTTTTTTGATGGGTTTGTCAAGGAGATTGGTTTTCAATAACGATGTGGCTAATTCTTGTCGGTATTCGATTTCTTCTCCTTTGAGTGGGGTCAACACGACTGTCCTAGCAGGTTGTGCTTCGATTCCCTGTATTGTTACCATGTCACCAATTCGGACACCCGCATTGAGTCGGGTAAGGCCGTCCATTTTGATTACATTCTTTTCTTGAATTGTGGAGTCCCGGACAGCGAGGGCGCAGACACCTTTCTTGCCAACGATTTCTACCATTGAACCGTCTGTAAGTTGTAGTTGGTCTAATATGGTAGGATCAACCCGAACAGTGAATCGTCCTACATCTACGGCACTCGCTTCTGCCACACGTACCGATGCTACACTCATTTTAACCACACACAATTGGTGATTTGGATAGATGAGTACCTTGGTATTACCGTTGCGAGTAGCATATTTAACTTCGGCGCCTGATAGGAGAATAAGGGTTGAAACACTATGTCCACCACAAAACCGCCTACCATTCTTTTTGATATCGGGCATAACGAGGAGTTGACTCTTGACGCCCCCGAACTTACCCAGTTGGTGAAATTACTCGAAGCAAATGGACTCGTGCCTTTAGTCGGGAATATTGCACAATTCGTTGAGGACCCATCTAATTTCGAAGTAGTCGTGTTGGGAAATCCGCTGGATTCCTCATTTGCTCCTGAAGAAATTTCTACGTTAGTTTCTTTCGTTGAATCGGGTGGTGGGCTATTATTGGTGAGTGGCGCAACTATTTTTGGAAAAGGCGGAGATGCGGCACGGAATACGAATCTAAATGAAATCTCGAACCATTTCCAGTTCGAATTTTCCACTAAAGCCCTTGAACCTGCAACAGAGACTCCTGAAGAACTCATCACTGCTGTACCAGCTGGAGATCATCCGATTCTTGCAGGTATTGATCAACTGTTCTTCACTTCTGGTGTCAGTCTAAAGGCGGTGAACACTGAAACCCATCTTTTCCGAGTAAACAATATTACGGGATCACCAACCATTGCGATTGCCACGGAGTTCCAAAAAGGACGAATCGTGGCGTTTGGTGGTGGAACCTTCTTTTTCAACAACTATCTTGGGATGGGAGACCACGAGCACCTTGTTGTACAGGTATTTCGATGGCTCTCCGGTGAGCCCATGAACCTCCCGATCAAGAAATTCTCATCCCCGCCAATTGTAATGGACGAAATGGGTGCCGCTGAAGCTATTGCAGATCTTCGTCAACAGCTTGACAAGATTGAAGAAGAGCTATCCAGTCTTAAAGAAGTCATTAACACAAGCATAAAGGATATGGAAAAACTCGTCCGCCAAGTTCAAGATGAGGAAAAGGAGTCTTAGGACGTCGGGGAAACTAGTTGTTCGATAGTCAGTCGTCGTTCTAATTGAGCAGCGCCTTTGTGTTGGAGAGTGAAGTAATCAATCATCACCTGGAACACGGGTTTTTGGAGAACTTGAGCAAGGTCTTCGATGGATCGTGTTCCATCTATAGCCTTAAGGAGTGGATGCAAATCTTCTGGGACCTGTGTTTTCGGAACCGTGTGTACTCGGACTGGCACATAACGTTCTCCAACGGCAAATGGTCGGAAAAGTAGATCAATTTGGGGGGCAATTTTGTGGAAGTGGCTTAAGTCACCTAACCAATTCTCCAACAGTGTACCATGTTCTCGTTCCATGATAGTAATTAGAGTGCGCATGCGTTCACGAATAGCCTTTAGATCATCGGTGGAGAACACCGCAACATAGATGTTTTTTCCATATTCAAGGAGAATCTTGACATCTTCACGATCAATAATGCGCAAACGCCCATCTTCACGTTCTAAGGCTCGTAGCTGTTGCCCACCCTCTGATAACCGACCAACGAGGTCAGAAAGAAACATGCTCACTGCAGAAAGGAAGCCTGTGACGAGATCAGGTTCCAAGTTTTCTATTTGAAAGTCTTTTTGGAGCAGGGTGCGTCCATCACGATATACGACGTAAAGACTGTATAGTACGGCCATTCGAACTCAACCTTTCGTGTTACTTCACAGAGTGCACGGAGAGGGAAAAGCTTTGCGAGACCTCATCGAACTCGCTGTGCAATTCGGTGGATTTCGCTAATGATTTCTGTTGGAAGAGTTAGTTCATCACCAAGATAGGTTCGACCCTGCGTGATGTAGGCCATGTAGAAGGCGAGAAAGGGAACGAGTTTGTCGTCTTTGATACCGATTTCGATGTAATTGGGGAGTTCTAGTTCTTGGGCGCGTTTCCGAGCCCAATCTAAAATGACATCGTGGTGATGCTTTTGTTTAATCGGGAAGAATTCATGATGAAGATTAATAGTCACTAATGGGATTCGGTCTTTGCCCAGAAGGTGGCACTGGTGCAAGACGTCAGCGATGGCTTCAGGTAAACCAATATCAGGAGTATCAGATTTACTCAACTGGATGTTTGGAAGGAAATCGCTGAATACGACAACAATGGGAAGAGTCCCGGGATTTCGTCGGCGTTCTCGTTTGATGGTTTCATGGGCCCGTTTCAACCCTGCCGCAAGGGGTGTATACCCAGACAACCGGAGCGTCATGAATTTTGCCACGAGCCGTGTCCAATTGGTGGTCGGAGCTTGTACTTCCATTGCACCCCAATCTTTCAAAGCTATCAGTCCAACACGATCTCGAGTACCTTCCAAGCAATTCTTGAATGCAATTAGGGAGAGCTGGAGTTTGTCAAAGCTTTTGAGCATTGAAACGCTCAAATCAACTACGAAGATGATTGTGAGATGTGTCCAGCTTTGGAAGCGTTTTTCGCGAACATCGGGAGGTTGAATGCGAATTCGTGGAATTTGTTTGAGTGATGGATCGGTGTGCAGTGCCGCCGCCTTGATGGTGGCAGGAATGTGAATGTTGCGAGGAGAGCCTTCTGGGAGCCCAGATCCCAAGAGTACTCCACCTTCACTGTGACGAGAATGAAGTGAACCAGCCCGGCGACCAACTTGACGAATTGACCATTTTGGAGCTCGTTGGCGTCCGAAGTATCGGGGTTCAAGAAAGTCTTCGAAATCGAAGAGTGGCTTTCCCTCATCCATTCGAATCAATGAGGAACTTGATACTGGTTTTCCTGAAATAGAAGGTTGGGAGGATGATTGGACTGTCTTCGGTTGAGTCGTACTGGTGGTTGGAGGTGCTGTGGAGTCACCACGGTGTTTTGCTCGACGATATTGACCCTTGGAATCAGGGGGTTGCTCTCCTTTTGAGAGGGCGGGCATGACTGAGCCAGGTCGTCTTTGATAGCGGTAAATTCGTTCCATAAGGATGACGAGCCCGGCTGCTATTAGTCCACCAGCTACGAAGTTGATGGGTGGAGGTATCGGAATGATGAACCCGAGGGCAGCTGCAATCACCATGAAAAAACAGACAAACCCCGTGTACGAACAGCGTCCGGCAGCACCTTTCCTAGGCGGGGTTCCAAAAAAACGCTCACCATCCTGACTACTGTCTAAGGGGTGATATTGCTTGAATTTTTTAGTGAGTTTATCGTGTTGATCCTTCGTATACGGATCCTTATCTTTAGACGAAGGTGTTTGCGTTTTTGCTTTTTTTCGAGCTTCTTTCATGACGTTTTGAATTTCGTCACCGGTGGGGGGTTCTAAGATTCCTCGTTGCCGAGTTCGGTGGCTCAGCGCTAGCGGCGCAACGATTTCTACATCTTCTGTTGTGACTGAGGTTCGTCCGTCAAAAGCAGTAAACGCCATGGCAGTTTTCGCAATCACGATATCTGGACGAGCTCCATCGACTTGGAGCTGAGTGGTAAGATGGGCAATTACTTGCATGATGTCCTCAGAGATTTCCACGGTTTTCATCCGGTCACGGGCAGCGGTTATTTCGGCTCGAAGTTTCTTCTCTTTTGGCGCCCATTGCTTTTCAAGCGATTTGGGATCTCGTTCAAAATCAATGTTGAGTTGTATGATTTCAACCCGTTCCTCAGGTGAAAAGGGGCGTTGGATAGCGACATGAAGTGGAAATCGGTCGAGTAGTTGAGGGCGCAGTTCACCCTCTTCGGGATTCATGGATCCGATGAAAATGAATCGGGCGGGATGACTTACTGAGATGCCTTCTCTTTCTACGACATTGACTCCGGTTGCTGCAGCATCTAGGAGTGAATCGACGATATGGTCGGGGAGAAGATTGACTTCATCAACATAGAGAATGTTTTGATTGGCATCAGCGAGAATCCCTGGTTTTAAGGAGGCTTCACCTTCGCGGATAGCTCGTTCAACATCGAGACTACCAACCACGCGATCCTCTGTTGCACTCAGGGGAAGATTAACTACGCGCATTTTTTGGGTTTTCGTGGTTAATTTCTTGGACTTTTCAAGTTTTGTTGTGCATCCTGAGCAAAGTCCGCCAGCATCATTCGGATCACATCGAAACTGACAGCCCTTCACAACAGGAATTTCAGGTAGGAGGGCTGCGAGCGAACGTACCACAGTAGTCTTTCCTGTTCCCTTCGGACCTGTGATGAGGAGCCCTCCAATACGGGGATTGATAGCGTTGAGTAGAAGTGCGAGTTTTAGTTCGTCATGATTGACGAAAGCTGTGAAGGGGAGGACGCTGCATGTTCCTGGGCTCGCTGCGGGTGTCAAACCATGAACCTCTATCATCCCTGTCCGTATTCCGCTTATAGGATTTTGGGAAGAAGCATCGATAAAATGAATTGACGGTTGAGGAGATGTTGTGTAATTTGGCAAAAGCTTTAGTTTAGGTGGCTCTACCTTGTTGGTATGCCAACCCAGACACCCAAGGATTTACGAAGTGGGCTCGCCGTTGCCTATGAAGCCGCACGAAATCATTTGCGCTATATCGTTTCTGATCTAACTCCTGAGCAGGCGGGTATGGAACCTGCACCCGAATCACGCACAATTTTGTATTATCTGACTCATATTGCGAATTCAGAGCTTTATTGGTTGTCTGCATCGGGACGAAAAGTGGTTGTATATGCAAAGACTGTCCCCCTTGACATTGCTATGGACTTGTTGGAGGATGTTCGAAAACGCATGCTCCGTGAGCTTAAAGACTGTTCAGAGGATGAACTGGTATTTCAACCTCCGATAGAAAAATCCAAACCAAGCTTGGGGTGGGTAATTTCACGAGTCACTCTGCACACATTGTATCATACGGGTGAAATCATTTACGCACGTTATGCCGTCGGAGGATCTGACTTACCCAACGACCAACTCGAAGAATACTGGGGAACGATGATGGATGCCATCACCCACCTCATATTCTTTACAAAACAATGAACATAGAGCTGATGCTATTTCCACATTGCTCTTTCTGACAGTTCAGACTGCCAGCAACGAATTAAAAGCATTTTCAAAAATGTTGTAAGAAGCAGGATCAAAGAGACAGAACACTATTCGTCGTAGTGTTTGATTAGAATTACGAATGAAATCAAAGGTAGTTGAGAGGATAATATCTGCAGCTCGTTCTTTAGGAAAACCAAAAATTCCGGTACTAATAGCTGGAAATGCAATGCTACGAAGTTGTTTACCATCAGCAAGCTTCAATGCACTAAGAACAGCTCTCTCAAGTTTTTCATCTTCATTACCTTCACCCCATCTTGGACCCACCGCGTGAATAACGTACCGTGCTTTGAGGTTACCACCCGTCGTTAGAACAGCAGTACTTACCGGCGTCCCACCAATATCATCACATTCACGCTGGATTGCAGGTCCCCCACGGCGACGAATCGCTCCTGCCACGCCTCCCCCCATTTGAAGAGATTCGTTAGCAGCATTAACAATTGCATCAGTGGCAAGCTCAGTAATATCTCCTTGGACGAGTTCTACAGTGACTTTGTTGATGACCCGCCGCATGCTCCAACACCCATCTGACCAACCAATACCACCAAAAAGCCTAATATCTCGGCTTAAAGGTTTCCCCTGTGAAAGAACGACGAGTAACCAATATTGGCGGTTATAGCCCAGGGAGTACTGGAAGCATTCCCCAGCCCGTAAGCCCTGAAACGAGGATAAACACCCAACAGAGAATTATGAAGATCCATCCCGTGATGATAAAACCTCGTTTTGCACGGGGATCGACTAGCCCTAAGTGCTCATCGAGATATTCCGTTTTGAAACTCATTCGTACATAGTAGATACCTGCTATTGCCACAGGAACCCAAATGACATCGATAAAGGTGAAAATGACACCAATGGCCCCAGCAATACCAAAAAGCCAGAAATCTGCGATTACAAAAGCAACGGTTTCCCAAATTACTCCAATCACCATCGCCAATGGTTCCCGAATCTTTCCTAAGGTTTTGGACCGCCCAATGTAACCAACAATGAAGGCCTCTGGTCCACGCACTGCAACGATTCCCGGAATGAAGATAGCAGGCCATCCGACGGAGGTGATTAGAACCCCCTTCCCAACGAGTTGACCGATAGAGGTAATGATGAGCCCAAAGGAGGGTCCATACAGAATGGCTACGAGAAATATCAGAATGGATGATGTATCAATAGATCCGAGGGGAGGAGGGAGAACTACGGCAAACATTGCCATGAACGCCATTAGGGCGCTGAGTACGCCAACGGTTGCCACATAAAGGGAGCGGGGTGTACTTTTTTCAGCTAAGAGGTCGTTCATGAGGATTGGCTCCTGACTTAGTTTTCGGTTTCTATACGGGATGTATATAAGACTTGTGTAAAAAACCGTAGACTGAAAAGGAAGAATTATCAAGAACTTGGATGGTTCAACCCTGTGAGGGTTTGTGATGGCTAACGACCCTAACAAACTAATTCGACAGTTAAACACTAACATCCTAGCCCTTACGCGAATCCGCCACTTTGCCCGATTAATCCCAGAAGTCGGTGGTAATTTTGTGGCATGTTTAACAGGAGCCAACAAACTGTCCCAAATCGCTGGATTGACTGGTCGAATTATCTTGGTTCGTGGAGAACCTAAACCCATCGGCGAAGTTGATTTTGGTTGGGCACCGTTCATGGGTCGTGTCCTGCTCAAAGCCCATTCACTCAATGATACAATGCATGCCGCCCTTTCTCTGAGATATTCGAACGATATCGTTGAAGCAGCACGTCGAGCGAAGTTACAGGTTATAGGATTCCGCCTGGGCGAACTCAAACCAATCCCAGATTGCATGACGTTGGAAGGATTAACGAAAATCGGGTTTGTCCCAGAAGTTCTTTTCGACTGGGGTGCTCATGGCGTTGAACCGCTCGTGGTTGTGTTTGGAAAAACACCAAAAGAGGTTACCCAAAGTACCCGTGCAATTCTAAAGGAATTATTGGCTGAAGAGTGACAAGAGCGTGACAAAAGCCTTAGAAGAGGATGGAAAACACAAGCAGGCGGTCAGCCAAGCGTTTGGTTCTATCGCACCCATTTATGATAGATGGTATCAATCGCCAAGGGGGCGTTACGTTTGGGCGGTGGAATCAGAGACTGTTAAAGCTATGCTTCCCCCAACAAGCCAGGGTGTCGTCCTTGAGATTGGTGTTGGCACAGGAATGGCTCTCCCAATTCTTCGAGAAGTTTCGATACAGCTCGTGGGAATAGATATTGCTTGGCAAATGATTGCTGTTGCTCGACAAAAGTTCTCTGAAATGGATAGTATCCATCTTCTCATTTCAGAAGGAACAAATCTGCCTTTTCGGAAAAAATGCACGGATTTCGTGTTGGGGATGACCGTCTTAGAGTTTATTCCAGATCGTGATAATTTCCTTCAAGAGATAAACAGTTGTCTTCGTATCACTGGCCATTTTCTATTGGGGGTCCTTACCTCAACAAATTTTTGGGCAATTGAACGACGACTCCGAAGTTTTGCCCAACATGACATCTTTGAGCTAGCGAAATTCCCTACCCCATGGCAGGTTGTTCGAATGCTTTATCGAAATGGATTTTCTCAAGTGAAATATCAGGGAGCGGTTTATGCCCCTTCGTTTTCACCCACGAAATGTCTTCAGGCATTTACTAACCTTGATGCAAAACTAGGTAGCCGATGGTTGAGCCGCGCCCTTGGGGCTTTTCTCGTTTTCCATGCAAGAAAAAACGGCACTAAGTGATATGTGCTGTAAAGCGTTTGTAGGGATCTTCTCCTAGTTCAAGGCGTTTAGATTCTTCACCAGATTCAATAAGAACGTGTTTCTTCTTTGTGAACGTGCCGATGACTGCGGCTTTTCGATCAAACCGCTTCAATGCTTGGAGAACTGCGCTGGATGATTCGTGCTTAGTGACAATGAGGAAACTACCAAAGGAAGAACAATATAGAGGGTTCCATTCTAGAAAGTTGAAGAGTTGAATCCCCTGTTCATCCCAAGGAATTTCGTTGTATTTAACAGAAATACCGAGACCCGTTGCCTTTTGTAACTCAAATAATGCGGAGCCTAATCCCCCTTCAGCTAAATCATGGAGCAAGGTGATTTTTTCTCTAGGAAGTGCGTTGACCAGAGGAACCACCGAAAAGGGTTTCAAATTATTAGCGATTTCTTCACGTTGTGAGCGGGAGAGAATTGCATCGACATTTGTGGGCTCTACGTTGGCCAGGAACCAAAGTGTTTCACGACCAACTGGTCCCACTGAAATTATCACATCTCCAATTTGTATCATAGGGGGAGATTCAGGAGCTTCTGAGAGCAAGCCAAAACAGGTAGTGGCAATGAGAGGCGTTTTAAGTCCATCATATCCTCCTGTGTGCCCTCCTATGATTTGAAGATCGAGTAATTGGGCTTCTTCACCGAGTTGCTTCATAGTTGCTTTAAGCCAGTCTTCTTTGGTGCCTGGAGGATAATATACGCCTAAGGAGAGATATTTGGGTGTTGCCAAAGCCATCGCTACATCCGTCGCAGAATAATGGACGGCGAAAAAACCGTAGAATTGGAGTGGTATTCCGAGGACGGGATCCGAGGCGACAACCATAGTTCCATCAATTTGAACTGATCCATAATCAAGAAGCACCTGGCGATTATCTTCAACTCGAGGCAAATATGGAAAGACAAGGCGCTCGAGTTCGGTTAGTGAAAGTTTACCTTTGGAAAGGGTCATGATGTTGCCACCTCTGATGAACTTGCATCATTGCAGGTTATAACGGATACGGTTTGAAGACCGATTATTCTTCCTTTAGTTCCTCTGTATTTCCACGGTTGTAGAAACGTGGTTCTAGGGCAATCAAAATTGTGGCAAGAAAGATTAGTGCAGCACCAAAGGCTTGCCAGATCGCTACTGGTTGACCAAGAAAGAAGAAGCCAAAGATGACCGCGCTGATTGGGTCCAAGAGCAGCAGGATTGATGCAGCGGAGGCGTCGACTTTGGTAACTCCAACATTTGTTAACAAATATGGGATGGTGGTGGCGATTAAAGCAAACCCGAGCATGAGAAGCCATGCGGGAAGCGGTAATAGGAGTTGGATTCCCACAATCCGAGGATCGTTAACGAAGAAGCTGCTGATGAGAATGATTGGAACCATCCAGAGCATGGCGAAAAAGAAGCCCCAAAACATCGTCACCGAAGGACGATAGCCCTCGTAGCCACCCCACTTTCGCCCGAGAACCATATAGATTGCTGCAAACACAGCATTAGATAGAGCAAGAAGAATTCCGGCAAGCGGGGCTGCCACAACATAGGGAAAGATGGGAATTGACACTATTACGGCTCCAGTAATTGAGAGGGGCACTGCAATTAGGCGAATGGGGGTTAGAGGTTCGGTAAGGAAGAGTCGTCCTAGGATAAGGGTGATTGCAGGATAGAGATAGGTGAGAGAAACGGCAACAACGACAGGGGTTCCAATTGCGATGGCCGTGATGTAGACGATGAGTCCCAGTGCAATGCCAATTAATCCGTATACAATGAACTGGATTAGATGTTTGCGTTGGATGGTAATATTGCGAAAGGAATAGACAATTCCCAAACCGACGAATATGTAGACGACGGTAAATGTGGTGCGAAATAAGGCTTGTTGGAGTGATGAGACTCCCAGCTGAGTTAAGTAAAACGAGAAAACGGGGATGGTTCCAAAACAGATAGCGGCGATAATTAAACTCACATAGCTTTGTTTCAGAGATTGTGACATCAAAACCCGCTCAATGTATCAGTTCAATAGTGTAATCATCTAGTAACCTGAAGGATATTTAGTAATCGATTTGGGGTGCGTGAGCGCCCTCATGAAGGGCTTTGAGGTTTTCTTTCTCAAAACGCTGGAGTTTACCGTCAGTTTTAATCGTTTGTTCAAGGAGCTTGATATCCACCCGGTCATCGAGATGTGCAAGTGCGCCAAGTGAAGCCACACCGATATAGCGGACATGCCCTAATTTTTCGGCTATCTCTCGTAAGGCTACTTCATGGATTTCGGGAATGTTCTCTTGTGGTAAACTTTTGATACCTAAATTTACTGCTGGGTCGTCAACAATAGTTGTCTCGATAATCAGGAGATCACTACTCAAATCGACAGCAATGGAGCAGCATTTCTCAAATGCAGGGGCAGAGAGAACAATAAGGACATTTGGTTTCAGAAAACCAAGCTCAAAAATGGGATCCGAAGAGATTGTGAGGTCAGCTGAACATGCACCTCCACGGGCAGCTGCACCATGTGACTCGGTTTGTAACACATGAAACCCTTTCTGTGCAAATGCAAGCCCGAGAACCCGGCTAGCGGTTACCACCCCATATCCGCCATATCCTGCAAATCGGATAGTAAATTTCATTGTCGACTCATCCTTCCTCTAGCCCCATAGACCTTCAAGGTGCTCAATGATTGTTGGTCGTTTTTCTCGTTTGAATACACCCAGTTTGATGACTCTATCTTTCAGTGTCATTTGGTAAGATGGGTGTCCAAGATTTTCTCCTGACTTTTTTCCCTTCAGGGCTTTCAGCATCCAAGCACCCGGGTGGCGTCTATATTGATCGCGTTCGTCTGGAGAAAGGGTGGATTGAAATTCCGTGAGAAATCTCGAAGCATAAGTCGGACATTGGGAAATGATTTCGATGAACGCAAACCCAAGATGCATCATTGCATCCTTGATTGTTGCGATGATTTCGTTCACATAGTATGTGGTCCATCGTGCGACAAAACTAGCTCCGGCCCCTAATACGAGTTCGGTGAGATCGAAGGGGGCTTCTGGATGCTGTGGGTAGGTTGAAGTCTGTACATGAAGGGGAGTTGTTGGAGCCGATTGTCCTCCCGTCATGCCATAATTCAAGTTATTGACAAGGATCACAGTCATGGGAATATTTCGCCTAGCCGCATGAATCAAATGATTACCACCAATGGCTGCACCATCACCATCTCCAGTGAATACAACAACACGTAGTTTAGGATTCATGACCTTGGCTCCGGTGGCAAAGGCAATTGCTCGACCATGGGTTGTGTGCAATGTGTCTCCTTTGAAGTGGGGACTTGGAATCCAAGCTGAGCAACCGATTCCTGAGACACCGAGGATATCTTGTTGGCGAATCTCCTTAGACTGGACGAGTTCATCGACTGCCCGTACGAACCCGTTGAGTATTGTGCCATTGCCACACCCCGCGCAAAAGGCACTGGGAAGATTGCGGAGATAGTTGTCACGGTAATATTGCTGGGGTTTCCCAAGTTTGGGTTCGGGTTTGGTCATTCCGCTTCATCCTCCAGATTCAATTCGACCGCTAGATTCGAGTTCTTAACTCGAATGTGTTCAAGAATTTCGATTGAGCGGTGGACTTCTCCTGCCACTTTTGGAATGCTTTTGATCTTGGCTTGCCCTGCTACTCTGGCTATTTCCCTAGCCATCATTCCTGTATTCATCTCAACGACGTAGATTTTCTTTATGTCCTTGAGTAACTCTTCGAGCTGTTTCTCGGGCAATGGCCAGAGAGTTTTCAATCGGATGAACCCAAGATCAAAGCCTTTCTTTCGAGCCTTTTTCACAGCTTGATAGGCAGGTCGTGCTGAAGCTCCGAAACTTAGTACAACAGTGTCAGCAGAGTCGAGATGAGCAGTTTCCAAATCAAGTCCATCTTTCCTGAGGGCCAGACCGGCTTGACGGTTCTTTTCAAACAGCCATTCAATTGTTGCACGATGAAAATGAGGAGTATAGTCCCGGACACCAGTTGGTCGATGAGCTGAGCCGGTGACAAGCAGCTCAAGTCCGTCACCAAACTGGGGCATTTCATACCGAAGGAAGATTTCTTCGGAGTTGGAATGCTTCTTTGTAAGCCGTTCCCGATTCTGAATAGGAAACTCACCTTTCTTCGGAATGGAAAGTGGTTCACGCATGTAACTAATTTCACCATCTGTCATGACGAGAGTAGGGGTTCGAAACCGTTCAGCATAGTTGAAGGCATGAACCGTGAAGTCAAACATTTCTTGAACTGACCAGGGACAGAACGCAATTGGGGTAATATCACCATGAGTACCATAGCGAGCCTGCATGATATCCTGTTGTCCAGGCATCGTGGCTTGTCCCGTGCTGGGACCAGAGCGTTGGGCATCAACAATGACAACTGGTGTTTCAGTGAGGTAAGCGTATCCAAGGTTTTCTTGCATAAGGCTAAAACCCGGTCCTGAGGTGGCAGTCATTGCTTTTCCTCCAGCCCATGATGCCCCAATGATCGCAGCTATTGAGGCAATCTCATCTTCCATTTGGAGATAATAGCCCTTTACTTGAGGTAGACGTTGTGCCATCCATTCAACGATACTTGTGGCTGGAGTGATGGGATAGCCTGCAAAAAATCGACAACCCGCATAAATCGCACCTTCAGCGCAAGCAGTGCCCCCATCGACGAAATGTAATCCCGTTTTCATTCATCTTCCACCTCAATCATAATTGCCGCATCCGGGCACCGTTTTTCACAAAGTCGACATGTAACCCCTTGTTTTCCACGGACGAGCATGCATTTTGTTTCGCCGTCTTTGATAAGGCAGGGGCTGTGTCCACCCCATGCTGTTGGTTTATTTTCCTTGAGGACTTTTGTTGGACAAAAGAGGATACAGATGCCACACCCTTTGCAAAGGTTTTCGTTAACTGTAAGTTTGATGCGACGCGAGATTCTAGATTCCTCCTAAGTCATGTGAGGGTTGGCTGGTGTCGGTGAATTTGTTTGAGTACCTAAAGCTTTATGGGACGTTGCTGAACATGAAACGCTTATTTTTAGATTGCTGATTCACATATGAAAACAAAGAGCAACACCGCTCCCCCCACAAGAAGCAATGTGGATAACAAGAAGCCATGCGCTATGAAGAAAAACGAAACACTGGATAATAACCAAAATCCTGGAAACGGTTCAACAGGAATGGGATAACCAAGGATTGGGGCAAAGACCCCGAACCAGTATGCGTATGCAGCCATCGCAACAGCAGTAGCGAAAATTGCGACTTCACTGCATACAACCAGCGTGAAAGCCCGAAGGTAATAACGAGGGTCTTCGAATGATGAGAAAACCAAATTCGTGACAATAACGCCAAGAACCACCATCGCAATGGGAATGGCAAGCGACCAGTTATTAACTAGCGCTAAAGTTGGAGGCGTGACACCATAATAACTGGTAATAATTATTGGCGGAGGAAATGCCCACACGAGCAACATTGGGACGCACGCTAATAGGAAATAAGAAAGTAACACGAAAGACACACGTTTCATGGGAGACCAAGATGTGAATCGCTCATGGAATCGAACGAATACGGACGACCTTTCGTCTTTTATCATTTCATCCAATTTGATGTGTTCCCTCAGTTTTTACTAGAAAAAGCCTTTCTTAATAATATTTGCCTCACCGAAACGAATCTCAAAGAATTCGACTTCCATCCTTAGATGGCAGGATGGAGTTTTTTGACCCAACACAAACCCGACATATTATGCAACACATTTATGGAATGACGAAACTAAAGGTGGCGCCATGTCACCGCCTCCAAAGGGTCGCTTTCCGCGATGGCTCACCGCTATTTTCATGTTCGTCATTTCTCTGGCCCTAGTTACTCTGACGTACTTTATTGATATTGTGGGAGTCCTTTACTATTTTATAACAATCCTCATTGCCTACGCTCTTTGGACATCTGTTGATAGACAACCGATTGATGATTTGGGCTTTCGTTTTGCATCACGATGGTGGCTTCATCTTATACTCGGTATCATTCTCGCGAGTGTTGTACTTGGACTAATTATCTGGTTGGAAGTACTCATCGGATGGGTCATTCTGACCCCCGTGTTTCTTAACCTACCATGGTGGGTAGGTGCTGGTATGCTAGCCTACTATGCCATTTGGCAAGCATTGGTGGCTGCTGCTGAGGAACTCGTGTCCCGAGGATATATTCAACAAAACCTCTCAACCCGAATGAACGTTGCCCTTTCTATTCTCAGTTCTTCGATCATGTTCGCAGCATCACATCTTCCAAGTATTGTGTATAACATGCTTCCACTAGACCTAGCCGTAATCATGTTTGGGAATCTCTTCTTAGGCGGGATTATGTTGGGTCTAGCCTTTGCACGGACTCGTGTCCTCTGGCTCCCAATTGGTCTTCATTTTGGCTGGAATTTTATGCTCTATCATATCGCAGGATTTGGAGGAAATGGGCTCTTTGACGCACAAAACCTTGGACCAGAGATTCTAACTGGGGGAACGATGGGTCCTGAAGCAGGACTGGTGGGAACTTTTGCCTTTCTCATTCTCATCGCTGTTGTATGGCTTGGAACACAACCTTCTAATGGTCAGCTTATGCGGACCTTTGAGCGAAAATCCCTAGTGATGTTTGCATTTGGCTTTCTTATGGTCGGAATCCCTGTTGTGCTGGGTTTAATTTTAGCAAGTCTATGGCTATTCTTGTTGATTTGGATTGTCTTTGCAATTTTCTTCCTGCAGGTGTGGGAAAACCGCATCTTGTGTAGCCATTGTCCCTATTATGACTCTGAAGATCGGACGCTCAAATGCCATGCAAATTATGGATTATACAAACTCTGGAAATATAATCCGGCACCCATGAGCCTGTCCGAACAAGCCCAGATGGTGATCGGAGTAATCATCATGATTGGTTTTCCCTTCCCCTTTTTAGTCTGGACTCAACAATGGCTCTTACTTATTTTCGCATTGTTTGGAGCCATAGCCCTCGGAACCATTCTGTTTGGGTGGCTCTGCCTGCGTTGTGTAAACTTTTCGTGCCCCTTTAATCGAGTGCCCAAAAAAGATGTGGACGCTTTCTTGAAGGAGTATCCAAAAATGCGAAAGGCTTGGGAAGAAAAAGGTTATGAACTCGATTGAACCGCCCTAGCGATCTATTCCTGGTTCAGTTTCATTGCTAGGGTTGCGACTCGTTCTCCAACCAGTTGACTGTTTCGAATTGCGATTTCATCTTTCGGTGTGCCACGCCATGTGAAGCCTTCACTTTGCAATCCGGTCATTCCAGCCCAAGCTTCTGTCACCGGGTTGCCCACACCGCCCGCGACAATCATGCCTTGTCCAAGGGCATAGTTGATTATGGTGCCCGCAGTTGTTTCCTGACCTCCTTGCCGGAGTCCAGCGGCGACGATTATTCCAACGATTTTATCGCGGAGTCGATGGTCCAACATCTTCCGTGTTCGCGACCGATCAATGAGGTTTTTGAGAAGCCCAGGGACGGTAGAGAAGTAGGATGGGCTTGCGAATATGATACCGTGGGCTGCTTCCATTTTATCCAAGACTTTTGGTACGTCATCTTTTGCGTCTTCAGGGCAAGGCTTTTGGCGTACACAATTGTCACAGCCGGTACATGGCAGGATGCTGAAGTCTGCAAGGCGGAGTAACTCGGTCTCCACCTTACCCATAGATTGTGCAGCATCTAAGGCTTGCGTTAGTAGGAATTCTGAACTGGATTTTTCTTTCTTTGGAGAGCCACAGATTCCCAATACTGTTGTTGTCATGGTATCACGCTTCTGCACTGGTGGTTATACCCTATCATGGACTCCCCCAATAGGGTTCCGGTGTTAGATTTAAAGCGGGTGTAAAAAGGCTACCAGGGAAAGTGAGGAATCAGAGTATTGAAGGCTTGCATGGATTCATTGTATTGAGTTTCGCAATTGTGATACGGTTTTCAGTAAAATCTAACGTCGGTGCTTGCTGCGTAAGCTCTGTTCAATGCGATACAAGTCCGCAGGAGTATTGACATTGGTAAAGGTGAGGAGTTTCGCATCAAATCGTTCCAGTGCATTGGTGGAAAGATAGATGACACGACCAATATTGTCGATCAAACATTGCATGCGCGGTTTTTGATCCTCGAGACACTTTGATGCTACTTTTTGAGCAATTTCAGTGGAAAAAACGGAGTGAAGAGGTTCTACCCATCCATTGGGCCATCGTGGAACCGCTGCGTGATGATTTTCAGCCATACTCCAAAGAATTTCAAAAAACATGTCATGAATGAGCGGGGAATCACAGGGGAGTAATTGGGTGTACGGATTCTTGGCGTGTTGAAAAGCTGTTAGAGCGCCAACAAGGGAACACCGTGTATCACTATCAATATCAATAACAATTTGCTCTTCTGGAAAGTGTTCGCAAAATAATTCGCGATCCGCTTCGGAATGGACTACAACGAAGACCTCAGTTGCATACGCTTCACAGGCGTCCACTACATGAAGGAAAAGAGGTTTTCCAGCAACCTCAGCTAGGGCTTTAGAAGGCTTGAATCGGTCACTTCGACCACCGGCTAATATCGCGACGCTTACTGGTTGCACTGTAGTTTCCACACAATTCTGATTCTAGATACTTACGCGGCATGACTTCAATGAGGACTAAAAAGTTATTGATGAAGCGACCATCAATGGAAGGGAACTAGCGCTACAAATAGAATTGGACTCCCCTCCAATGGTATGTTAACATTCACCTTTGCCCATAAAAAGCAGGAAATGGGGGTCATTGTACAGTTATAAAGCCCATTAAACTATTAATTTGTGTTATTTTGAGAAATAATCCCTAAATATCCGATTAAACGTTAAAAAAAGGGCTCTGAGTTGTTTAGACAGGATTCTACTTCTGATTGGATAGAAAATATAAAAGTAAAATAGAACTTTGTAACATAAAAGTCGCTTGCGACCCCTGTTTGAACCTAGTTCGAAGAACACGGCAGCCACATGAGGTATGAATATGGAGCAAGGACCTGGTGAGACCTTGTATTCTTTGGAGAACAGAATTCTCACCCGTTTAGAGCCGCAGGACCGAAGTTACATTTTGAGCCTGCTACACAATGTGATAATCTTCATTAAGCGAGTTCAGGGTCAACCATTGACTGAAGATGAAAAGAACTACCCTCCTCACCCACAATTTTCCCATTCTGAGCAGGAAGGAGGGCAGAGCACCGTACAAACATTGCTGTATCGATTGCGCTTAATCGATACGTATCAACTGGAACAAACCCGCTACATTTCTAATTTGCTAACGGGGACCATTCCCACCCAAGAAGCTCCCAAACTATCGAGTCGAAAAGCGCAAATTCTTTGGCAACTTAATCAAGACCCCACTATCCCGAAATACAAATTAGCCAAGAAAGTAGGCTCAACGCCACGAACAGTTTCGAAGGACTTAGCCGAATTAACACGCGATTATGGGCTGCGGGTTTTTTCGTCTCCAGACCCCCATAAATTCCGTTTGATTATCAAGGTTCTTTTGTTTCACACTAAATCCATAGCACACTCAAAGCAACTGGAAAACTTCATCCTTAGTCATAATGGTTTCCTTCGAACCTTTCGACTGGATCAGGATATGCGGAGAGGCACAATCATTTATCGGTACCCAAATCAGGCCGACGGGCATGAAATGTTTAATGAACGGGTTCAGGAGCTTCATGATAGATTCTTTATCAAATCTCATTTAATCCAGACTCTGGGGTTGCATCAATCCATATCCTTTGAGATGTATAATCCAACGACGGAAGCATATTCGATTGAGCCCGAAATCGTTTCACAGGTTCCCTTTGATTTTGAGAAGGCCCATTTGGATACGCTTCCCCAGCCGCGTGGGATTGACTACACTCACCCCTTTTGGTTTGATCAGGCTGATTTTCTATTAGCTGATATTTTATTTTCGTCTGGACCTCTGGCGCAACCGGAATACAAACAACGGCTCTTACAACGACATGGCATCAAATATTCGATGAAAACGATATGGAAAAAAGAGCACCGCCTTCGAAAGGCAAACGCTGTTTTCCCCATGGTGGAATTACTGATTCCTGGGTTTGACGAAGACCTAGTATTTATTGTGTTTTGTAACCCAAAGGCAAGATTGCCAATTCGTGCAATCTCAGCTTTTCTTCCTTATGCAATGGTAATCAATACGGATTCAGGTTGTATTTTACGAATACAACGTCCCGTTCACACATCCACACTTACCGCTCAGTTAATTCGAAAAATCCATTCCCAGCGAGGAGTAACCGATGTAAAATTGCTTCGCTATCAAAAGAGATTTCGAACACCCTTGTTGACTAGTATTGTTGACCGCTGGAATACCAAGGAACAAAGATGGCACATTCAAGAAGGAGACATTTGACTTGCTGGGGATGCTCATGTGATGACACGTAGAAAAAAACCGACCAAATCTGAGAGCAATGTGCGCACTCTCAACCCTGATTTACTTGAAAAAATCATTAATCGTTCTGAACCAGTTGAAGACCAAAAGGATTTGCGACGCTTTCTTACTAATGTACTTCTTTTCGTAAGACGAGTTGAGGGTATCGATCTCACTGATAAAGAAAAGGAATACCCATCACACTCGCAATTTTCGCATTTGACCTTCCGGAAAGGAAAAAGTACTGCAGAGGGATTGAAGTATCGATTGAACCTCATTGACCGATATCAAATCACCAATGTTCAACGGATAATCAATATCATTGCCTCAACAGCTGTTTCAGCCCCAAAGGAGAAAATTACTCTACGACAGATTCGAATAATTGAAGAACTCCATAAGAACCCGCTATTAGCACAATATAAACTCGCTGAACGACTTTCAACAACATCTCAACTTATTCGGAAAGAGCTACTGCATCTTCGACAACATTTCTCGTTGGCAGTCATCTACAATTTAGATTATTCTAAATTTCGAATGAAGCTACATGAGATAGATTTTCGGACAAAATCACTTGATGCATCAGAAAAACTGGAAAGATATTACAGGAAAACACCTCCCATTTTCTTGCGCCGACTTAATTTTGATCATAACTATCGTGATGGTTTTTTCCATTATCTTATTCCTGACCAGCCTGCAGGATATCGGATGTTTACTGAACGATTAGAATGGTTGAACTCGAATTTCTTTGATGAGTCATTAACGTTTCAAATTCAAAGTTTTCGCATTGATATTTCATTTGAAAACTACAACGTTTCGACTGGAACGTGGTTACTGAACTCTGACACATACTCTGTGGGGATGCTGGAATTCCTCTCTAGTCAAGACAGAGACGCCCTTCCACATCGCGAAAAAATATTTGGAAAACCTATTCAGTTCGACCAATCGGACTATATTATTGCTTCAACGCCGTATATTTTTGGGGAAAAGCAGCACATCGAAGTTTGTCAAAAAGTTTTGGAACAACATGGCAAAAAATTATCCAAGAAAACAATTTGGAATCGTTTGAAGAACTTGCACCGCGCCGATGCACTTTACCCTTCAGTTTGGTATGACAGCCCAGACCTAGAAGAACTGGTGAAATTTAGCATTGAATGCACTCCCGATGCGCTCAAAACTATTTATCGACTCATCTCAATTCTTCCATACACATACTCAGTAGAAACGAATGTGGGGTTAACGTTCACGTTTCATCGACCAAGTCGTTGTGCATCGATTACCGGATTATTAGCAGAGACATTTAATCGGGTTAAGGGAGTTTCGAACATCAAGATTTTTCGTTATGAGCCTACATTCAGTCCCCAATTGTTTACGAGAACAGCTGATCGCTGGGATGAAAGTCGTCAGCGGTGGGTCCTCCAAAAAGGCGACATCTAATTGTAAAGTTCACTTGGATGTCGTTTTGATTAGTGTATAGAAGTGATTCACTAGTTGTTTTGCCACATTGATTTTGGTGACTTGCTGTAGTCCTTGCCAGCCACTACTGCTATTTACTTCTGTGACAACGAAACCCTGTTCGGTGTCTAAGATATCAACGCCGGTATATTCGAGCCCAATGGTCTCGGCACATTTTACTGCAAGCTTTGCCAGTTCCGGAGTAAGATCACAGGGTTGGGGTTGGGCGCCTTGTCGGAGGGTGCTTTTCCAAGTATCTCCAACGCGTGTCATGGCAGCAATGGCTTTGTTTCCAATTACAAAGACACGGATATCGCGAGTCCCGTGTTCGAGATATTCTTGAATATACATGACATACCGGCTTGCCTCTAATGATCGAAATACTCGCCGAGCGATTTCATGGTCAGAGACTCGAGTCATTCCAACGCCACCGGATCCGAAGAGTGGTTTGACGACGACATCTTTGTAACGACGAAAAGCTCGTAGGGCATCCCGAGTACATTGGGTCACAGTTGTTTGAGGGACCGGGATCCCAGCTAGTTCGAGTAGTCGTAAAGTGTAGTATTTGTCAACAGCTTTTTCGATGGCATGGGGTCGATTCATGAACGGTATCCCTAACCTTTCAAGGCAGTGAAGGGTATCCATTCGTAGAATGACTTGTTCTAATGATCCGCCTGGAACTGCACGTGTAAACACTCCATCAAGATTTGTCAGATCTTCCTTCTTGTATTGTACACGGGGCCGTTTCCCGCCCACTCGGACGATGGTTTCGGTGACATCAAATACCACGCATTCGGTTTTGCGGTTTTGAATTTCATCCACAACCCGGCTTGTCTCCCATCCTTCGGGTTCTGCTGAGGCAACACCGACACGTTGGATTTGTTTAGTCATTCTGTTTCACCGTCGAAAGAGATCCCTTTCCTCTTCTCGGATAAGCATCTTTGATGATCCCTCACCTTTCTCGAAGTGGTATCCACGAATTACAATGACTGCATTGCCTTCATCGGATTCACCCATTAGTAATTCGGCCGCCGATGCAAGCTCGTCAGCAATGGCCACTTTTGTGGTGCGTAATTCGTATCCAAAAAGGTCTGTCATACCTATGTAGCTTTTCACAGGGATGAAGCCCGCGACCCCAATTGCCACATTGATTGCACCTTCACGGAACGGTCGCCCATGAGTATCTGAGATTATGATAGCGACATCAGCTCCCAATTGCGTTTCTATTGTCAGACGGATTTTTTCTGCGGAGTCGTCGGGATCTTCTGGGAGAAGTGTAACGTAATTTGAGTCTGGTACATTTGATGAATCAACACCAGCGTTCGCACAGACAAAACCGTGGTGCGTTTCAACAATGAGGTGCCCCTGTTCTGCACGGACAACCTTCTTTGACGCCTGTAAAATTACCTCGACTAGTTCCGGACGTTTACCCAACTTGTCAGCAAGTTCATTGGCTTTCGGGGAAGGAGTGATTGTTGAAAGATCAATGATTTGCCCTTCCGCTCGAGACACGATGGTTTGTGCGATGACCAAGATATCGCCGTTATGAAAAGTGAAGTCACTTTGTCGACTAGTGTCGCATATCCGTGTGCCCACATCATCCCCATCTTGGATAATTCCCAAGTCAGGTAGAGTGTGAACTGAATAGGATGATGAAATTCGGGTTTTGGGCGATGGCATCTTTGGGTCGTTCGGGACTCCGTTCTGCCCACTTAAGAGTTTGCCGACTTGTAAGATGACATTCGAAGGAAAGCTATAAAGACGAGAACTACTGCAGCACTCTTATCATCCGACCATGATGCGGGTCGAGTACTTCGAGCGTGGAACACATGCGAGAGAAATTCATCAAATACCATATCCAAAAGGACCAATTGGTCCGAGTTCCTCAGGACTACCTAAACGAGTTTGGTACTGGCGACGTGTACCTAGTAGACACGGGACCCATCATCTATTCATGGCTAGGAAAAAAATCCTCACCAGATGAACGATTCATTGGAGCCATCACCTCCGTGTGGAAGGACCAAGACAGAAAAGGCATAGCAAAGCTGGTGACGGTGAGTGAAGGAGATGAACCCAAAGAGTTCCTGAACCTCTTCGATGGAAAAATCACCATTACTGACCAAGATACTGAAGGGATTCTAAAGCGAGTCGCTTTGAAACAACATGAGTTCAAGCTCTTTCGCATCCACATTGAAGACGATTTGAACATGTACTATGAGGTTGACCGCACCAAAGATTCACTCGATACGGATGATGTCTTTCTTTTGGACACCTACAACAAGATCTACATTTGGCGTGGAAAAGGATCAACTGCCTTTGAACGTTGGGAAGGCATGCGTGTTGCCGAAGGCTACGATGGTCAACGGGCAGGGCATCAAGAAGTCATCATCATTGAAGAAGGCGAGGAACCAAAAGAATTTTTGAAATTACTGAAATAAACCTCAAAACAAGAAAGGGAGTGGAGGTAACCAAGAAGGGGGAAGAAACCCCCAGGTTTTGTAATAATACAGTAGGCCCCAGAGCCCTTCTTGGTATGTTTCCCGCTGGTCGTTTTTTGCTCGATCCTGAATCCGCCGTTCTTAGCCAGTCAAACTCTGCCCCAGTGCAGGCGAGAGACACTGGGACAGAGCCATATGACTGGTTAAGTGGCCTCTTCGAGGACTAAGCTAACGAATTTACCCAATCGACCCGTGTGTTGGATGGCCCTTTTGAGCCGAGCTTCATGCGATGCTTTTTTGACGAGAAGGTGATTCTCGCGGACAACGACAAGTTCGGTGAGAAGATCATAAAGACGACGTAGTTCCATTCGTTCGATTTGCTGAGAAAGGCGTTCCAGGAGGCGGAACACATCGTTCATCTCAACCTTCTCAAGTTGGTCAAGGTCGTCCGTGACAGTTTGCGACCGTAAATAGGATCGGGCCAAGCGTAAAACTGGGTCGCTATTGTCTTCTGTCCCTGTGGTCACGGCAATTCCCCTCAGAGTCGCCATTCTAAGCACCCCCAATGCTGGCGACGCTTGAGACTTCTTGACCATTCGATTCAACGCGGACGCGCACTCCCGCAGGAGTCGCTTCAACGGTGATTCGACCACTAAGGCCGCAGGTATCCTTCACTAATTCTAATAGCAAGGTACCAATCGCTCCGATTTCTCGGAGGTCTTCACACCCCGTCTTGGGGGTAATAACGATGTCGATCGGGTAGGCGTCAGTGACGCTAATTATTCGCTGGGTTTCTTCCATCAGTTCTGTAGCCATTTTTTTCTCCACCTTTCTAAACACAGCTGAGAAAAACAATCGAAGGTGAATGCTTCTGCCGCAATGATCTTGTGGAACTAACTGAGCAAGCCAATCTCAGTTTTTTCGCTTATTAAAAGGGATTTATTCCTTCGCGAGTTCCTGGATACATTGTGCATTTTTCACTTCCGTAAGATTTTCCCTTGCGAGTGTGTTTGCTGGAATCTATTACAAACAATGGGCACGAGCCTTTAAGTACCCGCTCAGACGGGCGGTAACGGAGCGGACAAAAAAGCCGATTTAGCAAATAGAGGAACCGTAAGCGCAGATTAGATTTTAAACTCCGTTATCTTAATGCATTTCAGTAACTGGGATTTGTGTCAGTTCGTTCATATGGTGTATTTCGTCAAAAGGAAACTTTTTATGGTAGTTTCTTTCTTTCTGACGATGGTGTGGCGCGCGTGCAATCTGTGGTTGAAGTAGCTGATTTGCTCTCAACATTGAAGCACAATATTCACGCAGTTCTCCGCCCTAGTGAAGAATTGTTTGAAATCAATCTTCTTCTCGATAATCTGAAATTGTATGCCAAGCGTGTCAAAGGTGAACCTCTATCTGAAGAGGATCATAAGCTAGAACCTTACAAAGAATTCGCTGGAATGGTTGTCACGCCACAAGAACGGACCTACAACTCCTTATTACGGCGCCTTAAAGTCATTCTTCGATTTAACATCACATCCTATGAAAAAGTAACCAGAGATTTACTCCGTGGATTGATTTCAGAAGAAGTTGACCGAATCACAGGAAGAGAAATTCGACTGATGTCGTTGCTTTACCAACGTCCAAACACACCACAGGCCCAAATTGCAAAAGAATTGAATGTCAGCCTGCCAACAATCCGAAAAGACATCAAGACGTTAGAAGAAAAAATTGGATTGCGATTTGGAAACCTTGTGGACTGGGGACGGTTTAAATTACGTCATTATGGAATCTTCTTCATTACATCGGGCGTCGAAGCATCTCGGCGTCTTGAGAAGGTTTTCAATGAAGAGATGACTACCTATTTGACAGCTGTGAATTTTGATACAACCTTCCAAAGAGGTTTTGCAGGATTTCGTATTCCTGATCAGGCAAAACCGGCTCAACTATTTTTAGAGCAAATTGAATTCTTAAGCGAGAAGTTCTTTGAGGAATATCAGCTCCACCAAATTAAGCAATACTACCAATCAATTTGCTTCGACCATTTTGATTACGACACTAGCACCTGGCTGGTTGAAGGGGACGTCTCCACGCTAGGACTCCTTAATTTTGTTCGCGAAAATTGGAACATTTTGCCCAAGCCAAGAGGTCTATCAAATACTTTAGCCCGTCCATTCGATAAACTTGATTACTATCTTGCATCCTTTCTCATTGGAGACGGCAATGCAACAATGAAGAAAATCCTCGGTCGACTGAAAGCCGTTGGAATCGAAGTACCCCGTACAACTGTGTCTACCCGGAAGAATCGGCTTTTCAAGGAAAGAACTCTTGAACCTTACTTTGCGTTTGGTACACCGCAGCTTCCATTTTTCATAACCTTTGCCATTAGATGTGAACAATATATTGCAGAGCAATTATGTGTGGCTGTGGCTCAAATGCCTCAAGCGTGGGCGCAAATATCTGGGATTGGTTGTGTTGTTAACGTTAGTGTGCCTTCAAGAAGTCTTGGTACTATTCTCAATCTTCTTGCGCTGACATTAGAAGATGATGGAGTCCACGAAGTTTGGCAGATGCAACAGTATCGAAATCTCGGAACTTATGGACCAGCTCAACTAGCACCCAAATGGAATGGGTCGTATTGGAACTGGTCTGAAGAGGAGTTCGCGTTAAAATCGCTTGGTTTGCAATACTAAGCTGGGTTTGCGAAAGGGTTTTGTCTGCATGTAGGTATTTTATGAATCCTTTTAGTGATTGGTGGTGTCTGGTATTAGCGCTGGTGTATCTGTTCGTGAAGGGGATTTCATCGAAACAGCTGAGGGATTGATTTTTGATGTGAAGGGATTAGTGCATCCCCCTGATAGAGCAATTGCGTTTTTACGCTACTATCCTTCAGCTAATGGCAAGAGGGAACGGAATGGACAACGGTATGACAAAGTCTATCATTTAGCTGAGCGGTTTGATTTCCTTAAGCAACATTATTCCAAGTATCTTTACGACGATTCGGTTTTCGGACGGGAGTTACAGGGGATTCCCCATCCATTGGTGAAAAGTGTGTATCAGCCAAAGGAGAGCCTTGTGAAACTAATGGAATTAGAGAAGCGCGATGCATTGCAACAGGATGTTGTGACTTTCACGGAGATAATTGAAGAACGCGCCAAGATACCTTTGGAGTCCCTTGGAATATCAGGAAGCATCCAAGTGGATTTACACGGATCCTCTTCGGATATTGATCTCATCGTGTATGGTCGTCGTGAAGCTCGGACGCTGCAACTCGCTTTACGGCGAGCACATATGGTTCCTCAAGAAGGGATTTTAGCCTATCGTGCGGATACCTATCCTCCTGTGTATAATTTACGGTGGAGTGGAACCGGTATTCCGCTTGAGACCATGCTATTAGTAGATGGGTTGAAGTCCATGCATGGGATTTTTGGTGGGCACCATTATTTCATTCGAGCGGTATTGAATTGGGAGGAATTACAGGAGCAGTATGGTGACCGTAAATACCGTCAAATTGGTCATGCCCGAGCGCGTTGCCGAGTGACCGATGATCGTGATGGGTTGTTCACGCCTTGTCGGTATGAAGTTGATGATGTGACGTTTCTGAAAGGGAGAGAGTCAAATGATGTTCGTGAGATTGTGAGTTTTCGTGGTCGCTTTGCTGAGCATGTTCGCCAGGATGAGGAAGTTGTTGTTCAGGGAACTATAGAGAGTGTTGAACAGGGTAAAGAGAAATGGACGCGGTTTTTGCTGGGGGATTTGCCAACAGATATCTTATTACCCAGTAGTTTGCTTTGAGTAATATGTTGGTGGTTTTCGGGTGGCACGTCTTCCAAAGGATAAAGATTTTGTGGAAACTAAAGAAGGACTGTTTTTTACGATTGTGGGATATCTGCATCCCCCGGACGCATATACCGCCTATTTGAAGTATCGACCTGATAAGAAAGGTAAATGGGAACGCGGCGATGTACGCTACCAGCGTATGATGCAAGTGTATAGTGCCGCTGAAGTGCAATCGAGTAGTAATTGGTTGCTGGAACATCATCCAGAGTATATCAAACTTGATCCGGTAAGAGGAATTAAACTGCCCCTGGTTCCCTGGGAGAATACTGTAGCGTATTATTTACCTGAGGTTCGTATGGCGGAGATTCTTCGTGACCCTCAGGATCCGCTGGAATCGAAGGCAAAGGCTTTGGTAACGTTGCTTTCAGAGGCTAGTGGAGTTGATACGAACCGATTTGGAATTTCGGGATCGATTCTGTTGGAAATTCATAATCCGCTGTTTTCGGATATTGATTTGTTGGTGTATGGACTGGAGAACGCTCAACGTATTCGTGAAGTGATGGATGGGTTGTTTGGTGAGAATAAAGTAAAGCCGTATTCGGGTGAAGAGGTTCAGGCATGGCAGTTGCGACAGGTTCGGACACTTGGGGTGCCAGCGCGTTATGCAGAACAGATTGCATGGTCGCACTGGCAACGGGGACGATTTAGTCAAACGGCGTTTTCGATTAATCCGGTTCGGATGGATGGTGAAATCATGAACCAGTATGGGGCTGAGACATACTCTCCTGTTGAAGTGGTGGAGTTTACGGCCACAATCATGGAAGATGAAGCGAACCTTTTCACACCAGCCCGATACTTGGTGGGTGATATCAATATGGAAGAAGGTTATGCAGAATTGTCGGCATTAACAGAGATAGTAACTTTTGAAGGTGTATTTGCATCCGTCTTTCATAAGGGTGATCGAGTTCGGATTCGTGGAATGGTGGAAGCCATTCGTGATAAGAATGGTAACGTCCTTCGGAATCATATTATTGTTGGAACATTGTCAGCCCAAGGGTGGATAATCCGCCTTCCATCTGTATAATCTGTGTGTTTGGGTTGTGGATGCTTTGGACTTCAGCAAGAGATTTATTAGAGGTCACCAGTTATCGGTTGCAACCAGAAATGGAGTGTGAAATGTCTATGCCAAGCTTGGAAGTCGTTTTACTGACAGGCCGGACCCGTCGTCAAGGTGTTGGGCTCGAGGTAGGGAAGCTTAGTGAGATTTACCACGAAGCTACAACCCAAATTCGTTTAGACCCTGCTGACCTTGAGAAACTGAAGATTGAAGCTGGCGACACCGTTGAAGTCACCACTGAACACGGAAGTGTGGTACTGAGAGCCGAAGTGGCACCACGGGCTAGTGAGGGCATGGGCTTCATTCCTTATGGTCCCTGGGCAAACTGTGTTATTAGCGGTGACACCGACAGTACCGGGATGCCCACGATGAAAGGCTTGAAAGCCAAAATAGTTCCAGCTCCTGATAAGCAGGTACTAACTTTACACGAATTGTTTGCCGAAATGCGTGGTGCTGCAACTTAACACCATTATCGTTCAACGGATTTGGGTATTTCCATGATTACCATTATCATTTTGAGTATCGCAATTTTCATTGGATTATTGACAATTATTGTTGCATTGGTGTTTTATCGGCTGGTTATGCGCGAAGATGAAGGTAATGAGCGGATGCGCGAGGTGAGTAAACTCATCGAGGATGGTGCGCACTCGTTTTTACGTGTACAGTATCGTATCCTAACTATCTTTACGGTGATAATGGCGATATTGATTGGAATCGCTGAGTTGGTGTTTGGGACCTCTGGAATTGCTGTTGTTGCTCTGGCACTCGCTATTTCATTCGTCATCGGTTGTTTTGCCAGTATGTTGGCAGGTTACATAGGAATGAGGGTTGCCACACGGGCAAACCGTCGAACTGCTGCGGCAGCAGAGGCTGGTGGAATGAATCCGGCATTTCGTATTGCGTTTCGAGCTGGTTCGGTTATGGGACTTATCATAAGTGGAATCGCGCTTGTGGGAATTGCGTCATTGTATCTGCTTTGGAATTTCATATTTCCAGTTCTTGGTTTGGCTGGGGGAATTGCCTTGTGGGAAATCATTGTTGGATTTTCCTTTGGGGCAAGCAGTGTAGCCCTTTTTGCTCGAGCCGGAGGAGGCATTTTCACAAAAACCGCAGACATTGCTGCTGACATTGTTGGAAAAGTGGAGTATGATATTCCTGAAGATGATCCACGTAACCCCGCGGCAATTGCCGATGCCGTTGGCGACAATGTCGGTGATGTTGCTGGAACCGGAGCGGACATTTTCGATAGCAATATTGCGGCAATATTAGCCGCAGCAATCTTGGGTGCGACAATTGATTTCGTTCTACTAAATAGTAGCATCTACGTACTGGTTCCTTATGGGTTGATTCCTCTCATTATTACTAGTCTCGGCGGAATTGCAGCGATAATTGGGGTCTTTACTGTTAGGACAAGTGATACTTGCGAACCCGATTGTTCATTGAACAATGGAACATATTATGCAACCATTTTGTTTGGTGTTCTTATCGTCGCTGTCTTGTTTTTCCTTCAAATTCCCATTGTTATAGCTATTGCCGGAATCCTCGGACTCCTTGCGGGAGTTCTCATTGGATTTGTGTCTGACATGTTTACTAACGACTATGGGTTTGGACGATTCCAACCAGTCCAAAGCATGGTGAAATCTGCTGAAACTAGTACTGGAACCCTAGCGTTATCTGGATATTCTTATGGACTATTGAGTGTGGTTCCATCTGTGATTGGTATTGTTGTCGCCATGGTTGCCGCCTTTGCACTTGGAACGCTAATTCCAATTCCGGGACCGATTGGTTTCTGGCAGGCAGGGGTATTTGCTGTAGCCATTGCAGCGGTGGGGTTGCTGGCGACGAATGGGTTGGTTATGAGTGCTGATGCGTATGGTCCAATTGTGGACAATGCCCGTGGAATCATTGAACAGTCAGGTGCCTCGAAAGAAGCTGTTGAAGAATGTGACAAACTTGATGCAATGGGGAACACTACGAAGGCAATTACAAAGGGATTTGCAATTGGTGCTACAGCTCTGACGGTGTTTGCTCTCTTTGCTGTCTATATTCAACTTGCCACACAATTGACAGGGACCATCATCTACATTGACCTTCTCAACCCTGTTGTTCTTGCAGGAGCTCTAATCGGTGGAATCCTACCCGCCGCGTTTTCGGCGATATTAATTCTTGGCGTTCAGAAAAATGCCGATAAACTCATTCGTGAAATTCGGAGACAATTCCGGGAGGACCCCGGAATTCTCGAAGGTAAGTCAAAACCCGATTATGATAGGGGTATCAAGATTTCTACCCAAGGTGCCCTTCGGGAGCTATTACCAGCCACTATCATCGCTATCCTGGCAACAATAATTACGGGTATTGTTTTAGGACTCGAGGCGTTAGCAGCCTATCTTGCCGGGGCTGTAATCGTTGGACTCATCTTTGCGTTGTTCATGGATAATGCTGGTGGGGCCTGGGATAATACCAAGAAATTCATTGAATCATCAGCTTATGATCACGATAAGCCCAACTATCATGAAATTCATTCAGCCTCCGTGGTTGGTGACACTATTGGTGATCCATTCAAGGACACTGCGGGTCCATCAATTAACACCTTATTAACTGTAACAAGCTTAACCGCGACAATCTTTTTACCTTTGATTTGGACGGCACACACATGGCTCATCTTACTCCTTATTCCATAACCAGATTTGTTCGTGAGCTTGGCATTCACAAGCAATAGCCATTAGTGATGTTAATTCCGAACTATCCAGTTCGGATTCGCCTCTTTTTTTCTCCTCCAATGCGATAATTCTAACTGTCCGGATTCCATGAATTCAAAAGACGTTAAGATAGTTGTAACTCAGCTCTTAGGCATTAGCTATGGTATGATTGCTATGTCAGAAAACAATCAAAAACAAAAAACCCGAATTTCTCCCATTCTTTTGGCAATCATGTTTTTCGTGGTTGCCATGGTGTTTCGCGTCATCGATATCTTCGTGCTACAGTTGCATCTGACAAATTGGAGTATAATCACATCCAAAGTGATTCCCCTCGTACTACTACTCCTCTATGTCGGTATCGTTTACCGAACCGTCTCTATACTTGGAATCCATACGAAATATCTTGCCATTAACATCGTTCTTGGCGTTTTGACGTATCTTGTGTACTTCTTACTGCCCTACTTTCTCGAATTCTACATTGAATTAGCCCTGGGATTAGGACCCGGCTTAGGACTCACAGCAGCTCCCGCTTTCTTCATCGCATACTTTCTAGTATTCTACATCATTAACTCCTTCATGGAAGAAGGCATCTTCCGCGGTCTCATGATGCGTGGCTTCATGACCAAAACGAACGTCACTGTCGCCAATATCATTCAAGCAATTTTCTTCGGCTTTTGGCACATCGTCTGGCCCATCAATGCTTTTCTTAATGGTATGGACTTAATCAGTGCCGCCTGGTATGCAGTATATTATGTGGCTTCATCCTTCGTCTTCGGAATTGTTACTGGTTACATGTTTCAAAAAACAAGCAGTCTATGGGGACCAATAATTCTACACACACTCTGGAATTTCACACTCTTCCTATTAACCTGGACGTATCTCTTTCCCCCATCCTTCCCCATGAACCTAATCCTATATGGTACCACCTTCGCCACAGAAATTGTCGGTGCTCTCATTGCAATTTGGCTCATTAGGTTCATGAGTCATCGCTGGAAGCTCCCCGAACTCACACCATGGGATGAACTCTTACCATAATCCACTTGCAGAAGCATATCCTGAGTGAAAA
Source organism: Candidatus Hermodarchaeota archaeon (assembly GCA_016840185.1). The sequence goes on from JAEOSV010000151.1 coordinate 39,981, forward strand.
GATAGTAGTTTGGGCGAACCGCTTAAATGACAGAACCGCCCTGTAAAACTACGCTCTTATGTAAGGTGCTAAATGAGGTACACGCCATGACTACCAAGGACACTGATGCTATCCTCTCGACGCCGCGATCCCGAATCACTAAGCACGTCATCTGCCCGTTTTGCGGCTGCCTTTGTGATGACATCGAAGTGGCGGTAACGCTCACTGGTCCCCTCCCCCGTGTTCCCGAAGGAACAATAGTAGAAGCGTTGAATGCGTGCCGCATAGGACATACAAAATTCCTGAAAGTTCGGGATGAGTATCGAATTTACAAGCCGGAGCTGCGAACAGGACCGAATAAGTCGGAGGTTCAACAAGTTTCGCTAGAAGAAGCGGTGAAGGTTGCGTCAAAAATCCTCGTCGAGGCCAGACGTCCAGTGATATATGGGCTTGCCAGCACTTCCAATGAAGCGAACGTTAAGGCCTTAGAACTTGCCGAGGTTTCAGGGGCAATTGTCGATAATACTTCATCCGTCTGCCACGGTCCTGGAATTGAGGCAGTGCAGCGAGTTGGAATTGGTACCTGTACTTTGGGTAAAATCAAGAATTATTCGGATTTAATCATCTATTGGGGATGCAATCCTGTTGCGGCGCATCCACGGCATACTCGTCGTTATTCCCAGTTCATTGAAGGATTATTCCAGCAAGTGGAAGACCGGAAAATCTATCACATTGATGTCCGTCCCACGCGGTTCACTGATCAAGTAACGAATTCGATTATTGTTGAACCGAATAAAGACTATGAATTAATTCAGACAGTGCGGGCGCTTCTTCATGGGCACGAGTTGCAAGCCTCAGAGGTTGCAGGTGTTCCGATGCGTCAGATTCGCGAGTTTGCGAATGATTTGAAGACCGCGAAGTTTACCACGATCTTCTATGGTTTAGGTCTAACGCAGACCCACGGTAAGGATCATAATGTGTCAGCGGCAATTGACTTAACTGCAGATTTGAACCATCATACCAAAGCCGTGATTATGCCATTGCGTGGTCACTTCAATGTCACGGGATCGAACCATGTGTCGACTTGGACCTATGGGTTTCCGTTTTCTGTGAGCTTAGAGCAGGGTGCACCCTACTACATGCCCGGAGAAACAAGTGCCGTTGATGTATTAGTCCGGGGAGAAGCTGATGCCTTCTTCGCAATTGCGGCAGATCCTGCAGCATCATTTCCCATGCCTGCGGTTCAAGAAATGATGAAAATCCCTGTGATTGTCTTAGATCCGAAACGCTGTGCTACAACTGAAATTGCTGATGTTGTGCTTCCCTCTGCATATGTAGGCATTGAAGCCGACGGCGTACAAACAGCATATCGTATGGATGGTATCCCACTTCAACTGAACAAGATTGTTGATGCTCCTGCTGGTGTCAAGGGTGATGACCAGATTCTGGATATGATGATTCGAGAAGTATGCAAACTCAAAGGAATCAAGAGATATCCTCAATAAGTCACTCATTGAGTTGTTTTCCCAGTTTTTCAATGAGCTCTTGAATAGTTAAACCAGTGAAATTTGGAATAACTAAATCCGCATGAGAAAGATCCTCGCGAGGATTCGTTGTCGTTAGGGCAACACAGGTCATATTAGCAGATTTTGCAGCAGTGACACCAATCGGTGAATCCTCAAAAACTAGACATGTTTTGGGGTCTATCCCTAGCCTTTTAGCGCCCAAGAGATAGGCTTCAGGGTCTGGTTTAGTCCGTGTTACTTGTGTAACATCAATGACAGGATGTTTTTCTCTGAGCCCCAGGCTTTCTAAAGACGCACTCAAGCTGATGGGATGCCCCGTACTGACAAATGCAATGGGGATGTTGGCTTCTAGAACGGATTCATAGAAATTCAGAAACCCAGGAATTGGTTGAAGATCACCTTGCTTTACGTGTTCACTGTAAAGTAGCCGACGGTGAGTAATCAAAGGTATGGGGTCATCAGGAATTCCGTTTTCGTTGAGAATCGTTGACATAATAACGGCAGACCCTGCCCCAAGAAATCGTGTTTTCCAGTCTTTTTCAGTGATTTTAATTCCATAAGATTCTAGGATTTCGTTGAAGGTCTGAAGATGCAAAAGTTCGCTTTCTACCGCAACACCATCAACATCAAACAGAACCGCCGCTATCAGTGAGGAGGGATTCATCGTGTTCAATCATCCTTGTATACTATTCGAGAACAAATCGTTTGAGGTCCTGTAGGGATCCAGACCCATCAATACGATACTTAGAGGTTTGTCGACCTTTCTTCGCTGAATTCCCTACTTCCTTGGAAAGTACACCTAGTCGCCCTTTTTCTTGATCTAAATCGACAAGAAAGGTTTTGATTCCTAGGTCTGATGCAGCCATGTCGCTAATGGCATCATTTCCTGCCATGACACAATCTTCTGGTTTCTGGTGGATAAGATCCAAAATGGTTTGATAGTATTCGGTCCGCGGTTTACAATAGGACATATTCTCGGCATGTGTCATGAGAGTAATATCCAAATCTAGGAGATTCGCCCAACCGACACGGATTTGCGTAGCAAGCTCAGGAAAAATTGGATTAGTTGCAATAACAACTTTCAATCCTTCCTCAATAACGCGTTGTAGGAGTTCGTGTCCGAAGGGAACAACGGTGATTATTGACCCTAATTGTTCAAAGGATTCTTCATAGAATCTGTTAAATCGTGTAATACACTCATCGTAACTAAGTGCTGGAGTATCTGCAATGAAATCATATGTGAACGCTGCGACGTTGGTCATACGTCCGTTATTATGGATCATTTGCAGAGTGGAATGAAGAAGTTTCTGAAAGAATGTTGATTCGTCGAAGAATTCCTTCAAATAGGGATATGCGATTTTAGCATAGGAGACAAGAAATTGATCTTCATTGAAGAGGACGAGGGTATTGTCAAAGTCAATGAGAAGTGCTTTATAGGACAAGAAGTCTGCCTCATGTTCGGGATTTTAATTTGGGTTCAGTGAAATTGGCTGTTGGTTTTAGTCTTCTACACCCTTTACTTCGATGTTGAGCTTGGATGCAATATTGGCAATGAAATAAGAGACCGCGTAGGGAAGGGCGTTGTACTCTTCCTGGAATCCTTCGAAGCTGAGTGAGGCAATTCCTTCATGGCCAATGACACCGACAGCACCTTGTTCGGTAGTGAAGTACTTGATTTCAGCCAGTTGTCCGTTGGCTTCAAGAAGGCTCTGGTGAAGTTTGGCTTTGTCGATATTTTTCAAAGCGTCTGCTTCCACAATTATGATGAAAAATCGCACCCATTTATCGGTGCGATCAATAATCAAGAAGAACCTGCGATCATCTATGGTGTAGGGAAGGATAATTCGATCCTCGGCAGGAATGACCTTGTAGGTGAGATTCATTTGCTTTAAGTAACTTTCAACTGTTTCCATAGTTGTCGTCATTATGTTAACCTCTAATGGCGAGAACCATTCAACGTGAGGACTTAGAAAAAGCTTCTTCTTTCTCAGATATAAGACCGTTGCTACGAATAAATGGAGAGTTCATCCTTTGTTGGTAGTGTCAAGGTGAGATTCAGTTTTTTTGCGATGACTGTAAGAAAGTGGATGATTCCAAAGGGGATAGCACGGAATTCTTCTCGGAATCCATCAATCGTGAGAACCTTGATACCTTCATGACCAACAACACCCACATCTCCCTTTTCGGTAATGAAGTATTTGACCTCGGCAAGTAGTCCATTTGCGACTAGAAGTTCCTCGTACAGCTCTTCTCGCTTCTCTTTACTCGGTACTCTTTCTGCAAGCATTACCAGAACCCAAAATCGCACAAATTGACCCGATACGTCAATCATTACATCAAACTTCAACGAACGATCGGGAACCGAATAGGGAACGAGGAGTCGGTGAATCTCCCCTTTAATGGGTTTGACTTCATAAGATAGATTCATGGATTTTAGGTATGTCATCACTTGTTCGAGGACTTCTTCCATTGTCGTTACTCCAGGAGTTCAACAGTGTCCAAACTGAACCCAATCCATTAGAAAAAACTATCTCCCACTCCAAATGGAAGTGAAAAAAGGGAGAGGGGAGGTGCTCAAGGCACCTCATTTGTTAAATCAGGTTTTTTCGGCCATTTCGTATTCTTCACCCACTTCGCCCCGTCGAACGAAGAACATCGCAATGAAGGCTACAGCGAGGAAAATGATTGAAAATGGCCACATGATGACCCATTTGGTGGCAAGCGTTGCCCCGAAGAATAGAAACATGACATCTACGAGGATTGCAAAGACTATGGGACCAAGGGCGGCAGCTAATTGACTGAAGATATAGTAGATTCCTGTGTACGTTCCTTGCTTCTTCCGGCTGACTTCCCAGAGCATTGTAATTGAGTTGACATTTACAAACGCCCAGAAGAATCCGCCGATACCAAGGACTGCCATTAGTTGAACCGGTTCGACAATGAAGGAAGCGATAACTAATATGATAATCATGCCGATGAGTCCAATCATGATTGTTCGCTTACGTCCGAGCTTAAGTGCAATCAGTCCTGCGGGGACCGCGAAGATCACGAAAGAGAGGGCGAAAAGCGTCATGGTAAACGAAGCTACGTTCGCTGGCCATCCCAAGAAAAAGAATCCATAGGATGTAAACCAAGTTTCCAGCGTATTGAAGGCAATAAACCAAGCAAAGATTGCTAATAGGAGACTAAGAATCGATCGATCACTTACAACTTCTCGAAATGCTTGTCTGAGTGGATATTCGACTTTTTCGACGACTTGAGGAATTTCGGGCTCGCGGATTAGGAGAATGAGTATCCCCCAGCTAATCATCATGGTTATCGCAACGACACCAAAGGCAAGTAGGGGTGAGATGCCGTATAGTACGGCGCCCAGGGCAAAGGCGATTACAGAGCCAATACCCCCCATGAGGTTAATGACCCCATTTGCCGGACTACGTTTCTCTGGTGGGGCAAAGTCTGGCATCATCGCAACAACAGGGGCACGATAGATTGCCATTGAAATGTCAAACCCCAAGATGAGAATAATCAGTGAAGCTAGTCCGAGAAGTCCAGGGACTGTGGCTGCTATGGGTAACGCAACGAGAAACGCTGCAGCAGCGGGAATACCAATTATCACATACGGCATTCGACGACCAAACCGGTTCCACGTTTTGTCTGATCGGGCACCCATTATCGGATTCATGATAATGGCAATGAGATTATCCAAGCCCATGATGAACCCTGCAAGCGCTGTGACGAAAATAAACCATGGAATCGCAATGATGATTGATTCCTGAAGAAAAATCGGCACATACGAATTGAAGAGAGACCACGAGATGCCAGTTGTGAAGAACCCTACACCAATCAGAAAAATCGTAACCCAACTGAACTGTTTCTTTTCTTTGTTCAAACCAGAACACCAACTACCGGGTATGAATCTGAAGAAGTAGGTGTTTGATGTTTTCTCCACTTAAGTGTGACAGATACAAAACAAATTTGTGATTCACCAAAGTTCTCAAAGGCTAATTGATCGGCCGCAGTGACGGCATCGTGCCTGTTTTTCTTTGGAAAGTAACCAATTGTAGAGTTTACCTTTGATGAGATTGGTTTTCCCACAAGAAGGGCAAGTGACGGCTTTAGTTGTCGAGCGTTTGACGGTTGTTACCGCACCAGACTCAACTGCTGTCGTTCTCATCACGTCCTTATTTATCCTCAAGTGTATCGCCCTAAAAATCGTATTTAAACCCTTGGATTTCGGTATAGGACGACATTATTCTCTAAATCTACCAAAACTGCCATAACGTGTTCTTTTAGGAGTTTTAAGCCGTTTAAGCCGATTTATAGGAGAATTCGGGGATTAAGGAAATCTAAAAGGTCATTTATATTAGCGGTAATACGCAAAACCGATGTACCTCAAATCCCCCTTGACAACCGACGAGCTCATATACAACAAGGATAGGATAGACATCAACCAGCGTAGCTGAGTAGAGGAGCCCACTATGTCCCCTAGCGAAGATCAACTTATCCAACAAGCTCGAGAAGCCAAGAAACATGCTTACGCCCCGTATTCACAGTTTCATGTAGGAGCAGCCCTACTTACAGAAGATGGTCAGGTATTTTCCGGATGTAATGTCGAGAACTCGTCTTATGGGCTTACTATTTGTGCGGAGCGGACAGCTGTGTTCACCGCAGTTTGCCATGGTTCTCAGCGCTTTTCAAAGATTGTCATTGTCAGTGATGATGAAGCCCCGGTGATGCCGTGTGGCGCTTGTCGAAGCGTCTTGTTTGAATTTTCTCCTGACATGGAAATTATTGCTGTTGGAACATCGGGAAAGGTAGACCGAATTCAGTTGTCTAGCCTGTACCCTAAGGGATTTACACTTAAATCGGGTAACAAATAGATATCGTGACCGGGCTCAGGCATTACGCGTCATGATTTGTCGGATGTATTTGAAAACCAAAACAAGGAGTTCATAATCCATGACAGGGCCGAAGGCGATTCGCTGGCTGTCGTTGGGTTCAGCATAGAGAAAAACATTGGAATTCTTTTTGAGGATGACACTAGCCTGGTTGGATTCAGCGTAGACGTCCATACCTTGGAAGAATTGTTTGACATATTCAATATCGAGAGGTCGGCTGATTTGCACGTTGGCATAGCCTGATTCAGTGCAATGGATCTTCATCTTACCGAGGAACAAAGCATCATCGGTAACGGCGGGCTCCGCTTCTTGTAGAAGTGAAAGGAGCGTCTGTTTGACTAGGTCTTTCCTCGTCATTGTCCGTCCCGCCAGGTTTCATGAGTAGCTCCTGTTGTATTGGTATGCGTGGGTCTGCGACCAATTAAGTGTTCTCGTAGCTCATCAGTCGGTTTTTAATACGACAGGAGTATGCAGGTTCTCTCCGTGTAGTATTGTTATTTAAGTTTTCAATACTGGGTGAAACCACCATGATTGTCGGTCGATTTGATGAACGTCCTGAAGAACAGGTAACACATTATGGGTCAATCGGGACCACAATCCGGAGATTAATCCATACCGATAATGGAGCTCGGACATTTGTTATGCGGCGATTTGTCGTACAACCGAGTGGAGAAATTCCCCTTCATGGTCATGAAGCTGACCATGAAATCTACATCCTCTCTGGAAAAGGTATTGCATTTACACCAGAACAAGAAGTAGCCATTGAGGCAGATATGTTCCTTTATGTTCCTCCAAATGAGGAGCATGGATACCGGAATACCGGTGAGATTCCATTAGTGTTTATTTGTGTGATTCCCCTTTTGGACTGAAGTCCTATCAGAGGGTGCTATCCGACCTTCCTCCGAAAGCGGTTCCCAGTGGGAGTGTTTGCTAGTCCACCAAGTGCTGTTTCTTTGAGACTTTCCGGAAGCGCATCTCCGACTTCCCGCATTGCGTCGATAACTTCGTCGACAGGAATCCGGCTTTTGATACCAGCTAGAGCAAGATCTGCGGCAAGAATTGCTTGCATTAGGCCCCCGGCGTTTCGAAGAACACAGGGTACTTCAACAAGCCCGGCGACTGGATCACAAACAAGCCCCAACATGTTGCTTAAGCACAGAGCAACAGAATGCCCGATCATGGTGGGACTTCCACCTGCAAGTTCGGTGAGGGCCCCGGCAGCCATTGCGGCAGCCACCCCACATTCAGCTTGACAACCACCCTCGGCTCCGGAGATGGAGGCATTGATTGAGCAGATAATTCCGATTCCGGCGGCGGTGAATAATGCTGTGATAATGTCTTCTTCTGTAACTTTGAGCATGTCTTGAGCTAGGAGCATGGCAGCAGGAACGATTCCACAGGATCCGGCCGTGGGGCAGGCAACAATGCGGCCCATAGAAGCATTGACTTCAGCTACACCCAGTGCCCGTGCAACGGATTTGGAAATGTCTGGAGATAGATACTTGGATTGTCGTGAGAAGAAGAGTTTGCCATCCCCACCACTCAACCCACTAACCGACCTTACATCTTCAATGACTCCTTTTTCAATAGATTGCTTCATAACCTCCCAGGAAATGACCATTTGTCCGCGGATGGTATCAGGAGAATCATCTTCTTGCTCTGCTTCGCCGGAAAGGACAATTTCACCAATTCTCTTTTTTTCTCGTCCAGCGAGTTTAATGAGTTGTTTCATAGAATTATAGTACATTCAGATTCACCTCAATAGATCGGAGGAATTAGTCGCACAATCTGGGCTTCATTTGCCAGTTCGCTCACAGCATCATCTGGAAGCGGTTGATCCATTTCCACAGCCATGGCAGCAAGCCCTCCACGGCGTTGACGGCTCACATACATCGTGGAGATATTGACTTTGTTTTGGGCAATGACGGCAGTGGCTTTTGCTACAATCCCCGGTCGATCACTGTGTATTGAAATAAGCGTATGGTATTCCCCTGAAAGACGAATTGGTAACCCATTGATTTCGACAATTCCGATGTTCCCGCCTCCAACTGAAATCGCAGTAATTTCAAAACGCGATTGCGTTTTACCCTCAAGTAAAAGACGAATGGTATTAGGATGGTATTCATCTCCTAAATCGACTTTTTGAAATTCAACGGCCATTCTTTGATCCTTTGCGAGTTGAAGTGAGGATTTAATCCGTTCGTCTGCCGCATCAAAACCCAATAGCCCTGCAACGACAGCTTTGTCGGTACCATGTCCTTTCCCGGTCAGTGCATACGACCCGTGTAATTGAATGATGGCCTTCTTCACTGGTTCACCGAGAATTGCTCGACAAATTTTACCTATCCGAACTGCTGCAGCCGTATGAGAGCTAGATGGCCCAATCATGATGGGACCTATTACTTCGAAAACACTGTCTGCTTTGCCCATACACTCCACCACCCTATACGTGGTTTCGGTCCTCTTCTTAAACGATTCGCCAATCGTATGAAATTTTATTCGAAAATTAGGTTGATGCGTAAAAAATCCCTGGTGGTATCTTCTAAGATTTCACTGAAGCCCCTACAAGAAAGTATTGGGCACCCAATACATTTAAATATTCTGAGATATTATCAGTCGAATTAGAGATGACGACAAACTATGACGCAAGATAAACCCGTAAGCAAAATGAGTGAAAAGGAGATCAAAGAAGAAGTCAAACGTGCTTACGCAGAATTGGCAACCGCTTCGAAGGGTTGTTGCACCGATAAGAGTTGTTGTGATAGTGACAGTTCTTGGTCACCTCGACAGAACCGTGCTAAGCTCTTTGGTTATCCCGTTGATGAACTTCCAGAATCCCTGACTGAAGCCTATGCTGGATGTGGGAACCCAGTAGCACTCGCGAGCCTGAAGGAAGGCGAGGTCGTCTTAGATCTGGGATCTGGTGCGGGCCTTGATGCGTTTATGGCAGCCGAAGCGGTGGGGAAAACGGGAAAGGTAATTGGAGTGGATATGACACCAGAAATGGTTCAAAAAGCTCAAGAAAACGCAGAAACCATCGGAGCGTACAATACTGAGTTTCGATTAGGCGATATCGAGAAGTTGCCAGTTGAGGCTGAATCAGTTGATGTTATCATTAGCAATTGTGTGATTAACCTAGCCCCAGACAAAGCGAAAGTGTTTCAGGAAGCCTTTCGCGTTTTGCGTGCGGGGGGAAGACTCATGGTGTCCGATATGGTAATTATCAAACCCCTCCCTGATGAAGTTCGTGATTCGGTGCATTCGTATACAGGCTGTATTGCCGGAGCCGTTCCTAAAACCGAGTACTTGAGATTAATTCGTGAAGCAGGATTTGAGCGAGTTAAGGTTGTTGAAATATCAGGGGCAGGATATGTCGCGAGCGCAAAGGTTGAGGCGTTTAAACCGCAGGCTTAGAGTTACCCAATTATCTGAGGAATCGGCATAACAAAGAGAAAAAGCCAGAGAAAGAAACCCGTCAAGAGTATGCTCAAAACTATAATCATCCAATCCTTTTTCATGAATTCAGGGAAATCGAGGTAAGTTCGAGTTGGTGCAAAGCCAAACCCGCGTCCATCCATAGCGAGCGTAAGGCTATCAACTCGTCCAAGTGCGGAAAAGAGAATGGGCATGAACGTATATTGGATACGATGAAGAAATCCTCGAATAACTCCTTGATCTAATGGAATACCTCTTGCACGTTGAGCAGCCTGGACCGTATTCGATTCGTCGTCAAAGAGCGTGACTAATCGGAGGGCAAGAACGAGAGTATATCCATAGCGATAAGGTATTCGAAGAGAGGTTAAGGCAGCAGCAAATCGACTTGGATCTGTTGAAGCAACAAACAAAGCACTAGCCAAAACTATGTTGATAAGACGAAAGGCAAGATTAATGGCATTAACGATACCCGTGACTGTTATAGGGAAAAAAGGTCCAAATCCTGGGGCGAGTGGTGGAATGAGATAGAAAAGGACCGTGCCATACGGCGTGAACAGGAGCTGAACGACTGCAATGAGTAAAATAAAAGTGAGGAGTCGACGAAGCCGACCAAACGCATATCGGAGACTGATACCGGCACCAACAAATCCTAAGAGCAAGAAGCCGAAAACGCATAGTGACGTAATATCGGACACGATGGTCACTGCAAAAATTACAATGAGAATAAGGACGAGGAATTTGGTTAAAGGATTCAGCCGATGAACAAAGGAATTTCGTTGTAGATAGCCAAAAGAGGAGGTGCGCATTTTCATTTCGTGGGCTTCACCTCCAATGGTGTTGACACAGGGTTGAAACTTGTGTGCTTAGACATGGATAGGTATTCGAGTCCTTTTTTGACGGAGGAATCGATGAGAAGTTGACCACCGGAGAGGACAAGAAGGCGTTGGCAATACGTTTCAGCAATAGCGGGGTCATGAGTGGCTAAGAGGACGGTTTTTCCTTGTGAAACTTCATTCCGAAGAACGGTCATGAGGCGATGGACGTTTTGATAATCTTGCCCGATGAAAGGTTCGTCAAGTAAGAGGACTTTGGGTTGATGCAAGAGGATAGACGCAATAGTGAGTCGACGTTGTTCGCCCAAACTCAAAGTATATGGCGACTGGTCTTGGTAGTCGGTGAGCCCAAATGCATCCAATAATTGATTTGCTCGAA
>JAEOSV010000152.1 GCA_016840185.1 Candidatus Hermodarchaeota archaeon
TGAATCCACTCATATGGGTGACGATGATAAGGTTGAGGTCCTTCAGTATCTCGAGAGCTTTGACCGCAGATGCACCCGAGGTGGTTGGGACAACCGCATGTGTGAGTTTCAGTGCTTTGGCTCGAGTTTTAGCTAGTTGTAGCGTTTCGTCAGTGTTTTCTTTTCCTCTTTGTTCAAAATAGGTGACAGAAACTTTCATGGGTTCACTTGTGAGTTTTCCCGTTTTTTTCTCTTTGGGCAAGATGAAAAATATGCCTTCTATTCGGGAATGTTTTGCCATAGAGATGGGTTGGTTTTGATGTAGTACCTCATTTGTTCAGAGGCTTTGAAGCCCTCAGTTTCGAAGATGTGTTTAGCTGGTTCATTTGCGACGGATACCCGGAGCCATGCTCGAAAATGTCCTTGTTCAGCAAGATGGCTTTTTGCCCATTGTGTCATGGCGCGACCATAACCTTTTCCGCGAACATTGGGGTGGACGCCAAGCATTCCAATTGTCGGTCCTTCCAAACTGATGACTCCCACCGTGTTCGTTTGGTCCTTGACTAAGATGACTTCCATTTGTGAAAGGGTTGATTCTTGTCTATCTGAAGGGAGTTGTCGGATATTATAGACAACGGTGTGGAGCAACCGATCTGGAGTATTGCTCATCATCGTCTCAAGGTTATTCATTACCAAGGAAGTTTCGTCAGGGGAAGTACGGGAAAAAGTGAGTTCGGTCTGAGGAGAGGTGACATCCTGTAAAGGTACGCCCATTTTGATGGTTTCATCGTACACCGAAAAGTTTGCCTCCTCAAGTGATTGAATGCTTTCAGATTTATCCGAACTGACGATGCAGCTGATGTAAGTTGCCTGTTGGTTGGCAGCAATAGTTTCGGCTTCTTTTAGTAGGTTTGTTACAGCATCGGATTCATGATTAAAGAGATAGATTTGGATGAAGGTTGTACTGGCGGGTTGTAAGAGTTCTCGTGGTTCTTTGGCAGCCACGATTAATCCTAAAACAGTTTGTTCTTGCGCGAGTACCCAGAATGGAAAATTGGCTTGTTCGAAGATGGTTTTCAAGCCGAGGAATTGGTCGGTGTAGTTGGCCATGTCAGGTTCGGTGGAGGCGATTAGGCGCATGTTCATCACACCCTCGTTATGTGAATTCCTCCTGATAAACCACTTAAAGCTGGTGTTGAAAACGAGGATTCGGTGGATTTGTCGGGGGATTCGCAGAAACAGAATCGTCTTACTCAGAGAGAGAGGCTTCTTCCGAGAGAGTGATAGGGATTGGGAGATTGCATGACGGGCACTTTCCGTCCCGAGTTAATCGCACGGAGATTGTTTGGATACCCAAACGTTCGATGAGGAGCGCGCCACAATTATCACAAACGGTGTTGGCGCCTTGATGGCCGGGGACGTTGCCCAAATAGACGTATTTGAGACCAGCACGAGATGAAGCGGCTGCAGCGGCTTCGAGTTTCTTAATGGGTGTGGCAGGCAGATTGCTCATTTTATGATGCGGGTAGAATCGTAAGAGGTGGAGCGGGGTTTCTTCACCGAGTTCTTGGACAATCCAGTGGGCTAGGGTTTCTGCTTCGTGAGTATCATCCCCGACATCGGAGACGAGGAGATTGGTGATTTCAATGTGAATTCCTGCACTCTTCATGGCTTTGAGGGAGTCAAAAATGGGATCAACCGAAGGAACGTTGCAGAAGTTTTTGTAAAAGGACGGATTGGCATTACCTTTGAAATCAACAGTGGCGGCATCGAGGTAAGGCGCAATAGTGTCAATGGCTTCGGTGGTCATGTAACCATTGGTAACGAAGGTATTGAAAAGCCCCTTTTGTTGGGCGATTTTCGCAGTATCATAGGCATATTCAAAGAATATTGTTGGCTCGGTGTAGGTGTAGGATACACCAGTACACCCGGTATCGAGAGCATAGTCTACAATTTTTTCAGGAGATATTTTCCGTCCAACAATATCCCGCTCGTGACTAATCTGCCAATTTTGGCAAAACTGGCAGCGGAAATTACATCCAACTGTTGCTACGGACATGACGAGTGAGCCTGGTCGGAAGTGCCAGAGGGGTTTCTTTTCTATTGGATCGGGATTGGCTGAGCAGGCCTTTCCATAGACTAGCGAATAGAGGATTCCCTTTTCGTTTTTTCGTACTTGGCAGTATCCGAGTTTTCCCTCAGTAATGATGCATCTTCGCGCGCAAAGATAGCAGCGTATTCTATTGTCTTTCAGAGCATCATACAGCATCGCTTCGTGCATAACCGAAACCTCGGAAACGCTACATCTCGGATGGGATTATTTATCGTGCTTGGTGAGAGGAGGAGATGAACCCTTGTAGAAATAGATATGAAACGCCTTCAAAGCTTTTCCCGTCTTTCCTTGAGGTATTGATTTGTGCCAAAGGCAAGAGCAGCACCTTAATAAGATAGAATTGAGTTCGTGTTTTTTGGTGAACTAGGTTGAAGAACACCTACGAACTTGGAAAATTAATCATTGCCGACCACGAAAGCTCAACTCTAACCGGTGCCTTTGGCTTAAAAGAAGACCAATTTGATGACATTGTAAACACCGCACGTGAAGCTTGGAACTATGAAGACACAGTTTCAGAGAGTGTTGAATTCTTGGTCAAGAAACTCAAGAACTCAGAACTCGTCCTCGGTTTACTGATCCTAGGTCGCATCTGGGAAGAAAACAGCATAGATGAAGAAGAAGAGCCAGCGAAATAGTCGCCTACTCCTCTTTTTTCTCCTTTCTTTTACCGTTTGAAGGGGGAGGACTATACGACAGATGAGAAATCGGGTCGCTGTGTAATTTGTTTAAGGACGATTGAGCGAACAGAAGAAGCCCGAACGATTTGTCTCAAGGAAACTGAGTTCTTAACACATTAGTTCTGATAAAATGAAAGGAAGAAGAGCAGAATCCTATCTGCCCTTCGTAGGACGTTAGGTGGGAGTGGATCTTCGCTTCCAGTATACAATACCCACTACAACGGCAATACACCCGATAACACCTATGGCGATTCCACCGATTAGCAGTGGTAAACTGGGAAAGACAGTTGAGACATCACGGATGACTTCGAGGACCTGATCGTTATCTTTGACTTCGATATCGACTCGATAGGGACCTCCAGTAAGTCCGGAAATGGTTCCTGTGTAGGTATCACCTGCACTGGCTAAATTCACTGTTGTTGCAGGATTAATTGGGTCTGCTTGAGAATAGACTCGTGCGCGGATTTCAGTTATTGCTGTGGAGTTGATTCCTGGAAGTGAACTGGCTGGGTCCGTTGTAGTTACAGTAACAGTATAATCGGATCCAGCAGGAGTGATTTCAATGCTCAGGGCGTAAGAGTGCCCGAGAGCCATCTTAACGACCATTGCACAGGCTTCGTAGATTGGTGCGGTATTATACCCCCCACCGGTGGGACCACCACCTTGACCACCTGTTATGATTCGATTATCACATACAACCCGGATATTGTTGACAATTGTGGCTCCGGCATCAATCATTTCATCATTGCTCATAGTAAATGACGCAACCTTTGTTCCAGCACAGATGGAATCGGCGCTGGCGACCACAACGTTTCCGATACAGAATGTAGCAACGAGTAATCCTTGTGCATGTGCAGTTGTAAGGAGGTTGCGGACGGTTAGGCTGGCAATTAATGAAGGCCAATTTCCACCAGCGGGGATGAACACACAATCATAATTACTCAAAGTATTCATGTCAAAATTCTGTAGTAGCAGATCTGCAGTGGTTTCTCGGTATGGTCGGTTATAACATGCGGGTACCGTAGTATCTAGAGCGAGGGCAACAGTTGTTGTTTGTACACCCCAAGAATCGAAGTAATCTTGGGCGGTGAAGTAGCTCCATCCAAATCCGTCAGAAATGACAAACAGAACATGGACGTCACTCATTGTTTGTGCTGACACTTGGATCGGTTGCAAGCTGCCACATAAGCTGAGTGCCAGTACCGCAACTAAAAGAAAGGCTTTTGTTCTCAACGTGTTTCAGAACTCCTTTTCCGATTAGTCTTCTAATTTCTCTCTATTGCGTATAATTTCATGGCACCCGGCAAGTTCAGAAAAGAAGACGTGAATATGATATCGATTCCTTTTTCCGAACGGGATGGTTCAGAATCGAGGAAAGAAAAAGAAAGGGAGAGAACCACTTTCGCCCTAAGCGGTTCCTCCCAAGATGCCATTTTACCACCGATGCACTTAGTATTCTTAAAGTATGAAAGAGTGCTCAGTACTCCTAAGCACTCTTGTAGAGGATCACTAGTGAGATGCTCCCGACGTCCGTTTCGCAGGCATCCGCGAATATTCAAACAGGTTCTTTGGCCTGCGAGCAACAATTTTCCGTAAACGTATCTGAGAGTACGGGCTCAGAGTATAGTCGCGTTGTTCTCTCAGGCTTAAAGAACGCGCTCCCGAATATATGATTCAAATATGCGATTCTTGCGGTGATTTTCTTTCTCATGGTTAATGTGAGGTTCATTACGCTTCTCACCTTTAGATTTGGGTGTCATGGTTACCTCACCTCTTGGCGTTGATTCGTAGTTTTGTTTTTGACTATCTGCAAGATTGCAACTGAGTGGTCCAATGCTGATTTTGTTTACGCTCAGTGTCATTTTGATGTCACGCTGTGTCCCTAGTATGTCGCATCGGTATATTAATATTACTGTACGTGACACTATTAAATAGTAATTCAACCTGAAAATCAACTAGGATTGATGAATTATGGGCGATCATAAAGAAGACGCGAAACCGAAGGACTATGAAGATTTTATTACAGCCCGCCCGGCACCCATTCTGTTTCTAACAGAGGAACAGGAAGCTGTAGCAAAGGAACATGGCGAAATCATTAAAGCCATGATAGGAAAAAATCTCACCGTTAAAGAAGTCCATGCCTTGTATTTTAATCCAAGCAAGGAAGCCTACGATAAAACCATCAAGACCGTATATCGACACCTAGAAGTGCTTGACAAAGCTGGTCTTGTCATTGAATGCGGCCATCGTAAGCCACACGACAGCCGTCTGACTGAGAAACTGTTTTGCCGCTCTGCCAATATTTTCGTACTCGGAGAAGAAACGAGCAAAAAGAAATGGTGGAAACAAGAGAAAGGGCAAAAAATCATTCAACGATTGAGTATCCTTGTCCCCGAGCTCTTTGAAACAGAACTGAAGGATCCTGACACGTTTTCAAAGCTAATGGAAAAATATCTTGAACAGCACGATGGCATAATGATGGAATTGTGGCGAAAAGCACCTGATAACGAGGCAATTTCGAAAATCTTTCATGAGGAAAACCTCTGGGAAATCAAATATCTTTCTGATCTCGTCTCAACAATTGGAGTCATGCTCCGAAACCCAGAGATGTGTGACGAAATCAAAAAATCACTCGGAAAATAACACTCGACCTGTTTTTCATGCGGGGGTTCGTGGAGGTCGACGAAGATACCAATATGCTGCAATAAGAACGAGAACAATGACAATTGTGGCTCCAATGATCATACCTGTGATGGTTGGATTTATTGGAATGATATTGATTTGAAAAGTTTCGATGTCTGAACCGGGGAGTCGCGTTTCACGGTTAGCCGCATCTCTTGCTACGAAATAGTATTCAAGGGAAGGACTCGAGATATCATTTGATGGAATTGTGTATTGGAATGTGGAGTTGTCGATTTTTTCCATAATCTTTGATGTCCAGGTTGATGTTGTGGGATGACGATAAAAGAGATCCACTGCTGCAGCATAATTGTCATCGGTAACAGACACGCTAAGCGTTAGGGGAGTGGTTTGGTACCAAGTTTGGATGGGGATATGGGAAGCGAGAGGATTTTCCACATCTTGTTTGGCAAAAAAAATGTCTTGATTGTCACCTCGACCATCAGTCCAGACGATATGGGCTTGTCCTTGTGGACCTGTTCGCATGGTGAAGTAATCGCCTGGTCGCCAATAAAAAAGCGAAGTCCCTTCTGAAGTTACCCGTATGTTGGGGGCAAAGGTAGCCGCGGAGTCGTTGGAATAGCTATAGTAGATGTTCCATTCATCGTGTTGAGCATCCAACCAAGCTACATGAATGTTGTTTTCTTCATCGATGGTCATTTCAACCATGCGTTGCATTCGTGTAGTTACGGTGTTAACGCGAACTGGAGTTTCCCAGAAAAATCCACCATCGGTCGATTTTGTTACATAGATATCTTTGTCTATTGATGTTCCCGCAGAGTAAGCCACATAGACGTTCCCGAGATTATCCGTATCAACTACATGGATTATGGCGGTTTCATCATAGATGAGGGGCGTGGCAATCACTTGCGGCGTCCAAGTAGCTCCACCATCATCTGAGCGGGTAATCCAAACCCGATCACCAGGAGGACCAGAAAGGGAAAACCAACCACCTGTGGCTACGTATAAAGTTCCATTATGAGACGAGGCAATGTAGGGGATATAGGGTTGGAAAGGTGAACTGGTTGGAGAAAAGGTCTGACCTCCATCGGTAGATTTCGTGAACCGAAGATTATTGACAGAATTATATTCGTCCCAAACGATGTAGAGGTTTCCATCAGGATCAACACAGGCTGTTTCTTTGTCATCAAATCCCGGAGTATCGCTGGCATCGATAGTGGGTTGCCACGTTTGACCACCATCTGTTGTTTTTGCCACACCAATACCACTATCTTCGTCAGAAGCGAAGTCCAAGAAAACGAAATAAGCGTTATCTTGTTGGTCAGATACTAGCCAAGGGTCTGATTGTCTTCGTCCTAGTTCAGTTGGTGCAACCAAGATATTGGAGGAGAAGGTCTGTCCGTAATCGTTAGAATAGGCAAATCCGACACGATGTCCAGGACCATCATACTCAGGCGCCTCCTTCCAGCCCACCAGGATTCGTCCTGTGCTTAGGATGGTCATCGTGGGTTCCACCTGTTGAGAGTAGGGTGAGCTTCCATCAATCACATTGACGTTTCGCCCAAACCTTACATCTTCAGGATCTATTGGATCTTGGTGGATAATGGCAGTGAATCCTTGTGTTGACATTGTTGTGTGGCGTGAGATAATAGATCCTGGAAGGATGGCAAATTGTGCTCCAACTAGGAGGGTAAGAATGAGGATTGTTGTGGTCTTTGTTTGCATTACAGAGACCCCTATGAACGCCTGTAACTAATCTTACTAAAGCGTTTACTAATCCTGCAAAAGACCAAAAGAAGGAGAAAAAGAGCTATCATTTGTCCTCGATGAATGGGTTACGTTGGGCTGTGTACTAGGCTTGGTGTGTGTTCCGTGAGCCCAAGCTGGTTACGTTGCATGGCAGAACAGAGGGTCCTGAAAACTAACTTTACGTTTTTTCCTGTTTTTGCTGAACACGGAATATAGTCAGTTATATGATGCTGAACGCAAAATGCTTGGATAGTTTCCAATGGGATTTCCGGCTGAAGATCGCTCTTATTTCCAACGAGAACAATAGCGAAATTTTCGTGAGAGGTATTCCAGGATGCGATAAACTCTAACCATTTTCTTGCAGCTTCGAGCGATTCAGGGAGTGTCACATCAAAGACCAAGGCGACACCGGTCGCACCTTGACAAAAGCGGGGCATCAGACACTGGAACCGGTCGTGACCACTTAGATCCCAAATGCTCAGATTAATAGGACCTCCTTCACCGTGACAGATTTTTTGGGCAAAGTTAACCCCGATGGTTGGGGTGACTTCAGTGAATCCTTCGAAGACCAAGCTGTTGACCAGACTGGTTTTCCCAACATTCTTTGTTCCTGCCACAAGCACTTTCGCAA
>JAEOSV010000153.1 GCA_016840185.1 Candidatus Hermodarchaeota archaeon
CGGTGAACAAATGGCTCCACTCCTCGAAGCCTTTCCCTTTCAACCCGCTGACGCCCGATTCATCGGTTCCCCCATCGACTACATCGTCTTCGACGGGTACAGCCAGAATCATCCCACAGAAATCGTCCTAATCGACATTAAAACCGGCAATGCCCAACTTAGCCCCACTGAAAAACGAATTGCCCACCTAGTTAATGCGAAACGTATCAGATGGATGACAATTCGAATCTAGCCCAAAACGGGTTTTTAGAATTACTTCCAGAAACTGAAACATCTCTGATAGAAACTTCATTCGGGTTGCCGAGGAAGTAACAGTTTTACCACAACGAAATCCATTCATCACGGAAGGGAATCTATGACGGAGAAAAAACCACGTCCCAACATGATATTTCTATACTATGCACTTCTTTTTGCCCTAGGGTTACTCCTGATATTCTGGAGTTACGGTACAATCTGCTCTGCTATAGATCAAATGCAGCAATTCCCTGTTCCCAGTATCAACTACAGTCCCGCTTTTGGCATTATGGGTATGGGTGTCGTTATCATATGCATAGGTCCAATCCACTATTTCTGTCAACAACGAACAAAATAATCAAAACAGAGTCTTACCAAGATGCTGATATACAACTCGCGAGTGCTGCTACGCATCTGAGACGCATCTTAGTGTATTCACAAACTGTTTCTGATTGTGTTCTCAATAGCAAGATAAAATACGCTAAACCAAGTTTAAGGAAACAAAACAACCCCCAATTCTGCTATAAGGTTTGATGAAAAATGAAGATATCAATTGGTCCTGCAACCCTTCTCTATCCTGCACCGGTTCTTGTCATTGGAACTTATGACAAAGATGATCAACCCAACATCATGACCGCTTCATGGAGTGGCATCTGCTGTTCAAATCCACCTTGTGTTGCTGTATCCGTCCGTGAAGCTACTTACACCCATGGCAACCTTATGAAACATAAAGCCTTCACAATCAATATCCCCCCCGAAGACCAACTTGTTCAAACCGTTTATGTTGGGTTCACATCAGGTCGTGCTGAAAAAAATTCGACACCCTCGGATACACACCAATCCAATCCGAGCTCGTGCATGCTCCCCTCATCAAGGAATTTCCCTTCTCTCTCGAGTGCAAAGTCCTCCACATCACTGAAATCGGAAGCCACACACAGTTTGTCAGTCAAATTCTTGACACCAAAGTCGATTAAGCCATGACTGGGGAAAACAACAATCCCGATCCCATGAAAATTAAACCCTTCTCCTTTGATCCTGGAACTAGGGGTTACTATTCAATCGGGAAACGCCTTGGAGACGCCTTTAGTGCAGGAAAAGCTCTTAAGAAATAAGTAAACTCCTCTGATTGTTTCCTGCTACACAGTTATGGCACCTTGCTCTTCATCAAAGGCTAGTACTGAATTTAACACTGTTCAATGGCATTGAATAAAATAGGTTTGCTTTCCTTTAGTTTCATTAACTGGGTGGTGGGAGTACTGAATAGAAAAAGTAAACTCTTGCAAAGTCTCAGCTTGATTATTTGTTTCCTCTTTTCCATGACTCCTCCAATGTTTTTCCTCCCTGCTGATGCCCTCTATCAAAACAAGTCGGAAAGTTTAGTTTCGATTGAAACAAGGGACGATGCACATCTCGTTTCAGGTGATTCTAACACGCCCTATGGGCTGGCACCAAACCTAGAACTCTTTCGCAACACTATCTCTGGGAATGAAACGGTAGTATTTTTAAAATTTGATATCAGCACATTAGAATCTCCTGATGATATACTCGAAGCAACATTGTACATCTACCTTAATATCACTTTAACAGGACATACCTTCACCTACATTGATTATTACACTTGTAGCAACAATAGTTGGTCTGAAGATTCAATTACGTGGACCAATGCACCCTGGGGTCAACTTTCATGGTTTGGGGGTGGAATGGGAAGTGCCTGGCATAATGGAAGACGAGTACGAGAACCCGAAGTAACCAATCAGGTTATTCAAGCTCTAACTGCGGGAAGATCAGAATTGACCGTTGTTTTTCAGGTAAATCCCTCGGTCGATGACGATGTTCAGCACTATTACTCACGCAATAACAACCATCCGGATGCGATAGCAGCGCATATTGATGTTCGTTATATTCAGGAACCAGGGATTGAAGCCATAGATACATCTCAAGAATATGCAAGTGGAGTTTTATCAGATGATCCGCTATGGTATACTTGGATAAATACAAGTGGCGTCCAACTCATCTACATTACTGCAATATACCCTGACTATAACCACTATTTCCCCTCCTTTCACCTTATCGGACAACACTATTTCGCCGAAGATGGTGTCGAACTGTTCATCGGAAACATGCTACTTGTCTTGGAGATCTTCGATGATGAAAACCAAAATGGTCTTTTAGATGCTGACTTCGATTCTGGTAACTTTGAAACGCTCTATTATTTGGATTTGAACATCTCAGATGTGTTCACTCCAACGCCCGTGCAGAAGACCATTGTCAACGGAACTCCCCATTATACTTGGGGGCTTCGCTATGAAAACGTGTGGGGTTTTCTCAAATTCCCTGGTGGCCCCCAACCTCCACTTGGTGACACAGCAGGGATTCTTTGGCTGGAATATCTCGAAACCAGCTATGATTACTCTCTTCAAGGCAACACGACCTATCTAAAAACGAATTTAGAATGCGGACCTATTACCCAAATTGACTCATTTGGTGAAAATATCACTTTCACCAACCTCGGATTAACAGCACTCTATAGTACTATATTGTTGGCGAGTTCATCTGGTTCCCGAGTTCTCGTGGGCGAAGAGGATTATGACTCACATTATTCAATTAGTTCGACTCAGATGACCAATGCATCAATTGTCAGACAAACTACTCCTTATTACTCGATGATCTTTGATGAGAACTATACCCTGCTGACTGATCCTCCGATGGATTATCCAGCAGTTTCGTCTGCGTGCCCCTCAGCGAGCTTCAATCCGGTAATTCATGAAATCCAATATCGTGAACCTTTCAATGTCTTCCGCGGATTTCTTATCGACTTTCTTCCACAGATCGGCTCACTTGTTCTTCTTGAAGACTTCTCCTACCATGATACCGACCTTCTATACCGCGTTAATTATCCACAATGGGAAGGCAATCCCTTTCGGCACGATCCTCTCTATAAAGCC
>JAEOSV010000154.1 GCA_016840185.1 Candidatus Hermodarchaeota archaeon
CGGAGGAATCTCTCTGCTCCAGGCCATTTGAAAAAAATTCCTGGACCAACAAGCCGTGTGAATTTTCCAAAACGAAGGACAATCGCTTCTTCCCATTGCTTATTGACAGCAACCGTCATGGGAAGGATGATGATGAACATTACTGCAAAGAATCCAAAGACGATTGGAATGAAGAAGGAAAAGAAACCGAATATCGGTCCTAAGATTGGAATTGCGAAGAGTGCTAGGAGTATGAAGAGGATTCCCAGGAAGAGGAATGCTAAGAAAGGGGCCGGTGATCCTCGATATTCATACATTCGTTGTTCTTTATCAGTTGGGGTTACTTCACCCATGTTTTTCACCAATATCTGCTCAGAGGTTGAGGGGATTGTTTGTGCAGGGACTATGCGTAGTAGTTGTAAATAAACATCTGTGAAACGTGAATTGCCACGTGGCGGTTCCCGGCACCAGGTTCGAATATCCCTCGTGATAGCTATCACAAGTTCAAGCATTTAAAATTAAGGACGTGGCTTCAAACTTGTGGATATGTTCTATTCATCGGGCTGTAGATGGGGATATTCGGGATCTAATTGCAGGACGCGGGTGAAGCATTCTTGGGCTTGTTGAGGGCGTTTGAGCTCGATGAGAATGCGGCCTCGTAGATAGGTTCCGTTGATATGATCAGGAGTCACTTCAAGGAGACGGTCCACGACGTCTAATGCTTCTTCGTAGCGTTTTAAATCACGAGCTAAGGTGTTTGCGAGGTTGTAGAGCGTGGGCTCATCTTGAGGGTTAAGAGTTACTGCCCGCGTAAAGGCTTCCACGGCTTTCTCATGTTTATCGAGTAAACCCAATGCGACGCCTTTATCATACAATGCCCGAGAATTTTCAGGCTCAAGAGCGATTACTCTTTCAAATACACGCAGGGCTTCATCAGCTTGGTCCATTTTCCCATAGAGTTCACCCATATCGATCCAAGCGTCCGTGTGTTCGGGTGCGAGCTTGGTAGCTTTCTTGTAGCAGATGAGTGCATCCTCGAATTGGTTGAGCTGCTCATGAAGCACTCCTCGATAATACCATGCGCGTGCATCTCCTGGGTTAAGGTTCACGGTTTCGATGAAACAGTCCAAGGCTTCTTCAAAACGTTCTATCTCAGCGAGAATGACGCCTCGATTATACCAGGCATTCGCATAGTCAAGGCGGTTTGAGGGCCGTGTACGTGTGGCTCGAATGAAACTCTGTAGAGCATCTTCTCTTCGATTCAATTCCTGGTATGCTGTTCCGAGATTATTCCATGCTTCCGTATAGTTGGAATCCAATTCCGTGGCTCGCTGATAACAATCCAAGGCCTCGTTAATTCGTCCCAACTCGTCTAAAACGAGACCTTTGTTGAACCAAACGGCTGCGTCTTGGGGGCGGAGATCAGCGGTGGTTGAAAACGCTTCCAAGGCTTCTTCCAATTTTCCGTCTTCCGCTAGAGTTATCCCTAAATTGAACCAATCTTCTGCGGTGAGGTTGGAGGCTCCGCGTTTCTTTTTTGACACACACTCACCCAGTTTGTTGAAGCACTCGCATCATCAATTGTCCCAAAGGGACTGATTCATGTCCGGCACCAATAACAACCAGTTCCCATTTCTTCATTAGATCACGAAATGACGCCTGACCTGAGAAGAGGCTCATTAACGTCTTGCTTGACGCCTTGTATATCACTTCGGGGGACGGATAACTTCCCGTTCGTAATTCCATGGTCCCTACATGATGCAAAATGACATGAAATGTTCCTTTATCGGTTTCAAGCTGAAGCACCTTCCCCTGATATGGACCAACCCAATCCCGGACGAACTCCCGATGTTCGCTAGTCCCATTCACCTTGCTGACTAATCCCTCGAATATCTGCACCAACTGGCTTGTCATCAACGTCACCATTACATTTATTTCTTTTTTATCCAAGTCTGGACGGCTTCCAGAACTGCGTCATTGACGTGCCGCTCTCGGATGTCTCCTTTCCGCTCTCGAACTGCTTCGAGGAATTCTTGGTACGCTTCTTGATCCATCAATACTACAATACGACCCTTTCGATTATTGACCAAGGCTTCCGCAACGTACTTACTTTTATGAAATGTCTGCGATTCAATATCACTACGCCGCAAATTCGGATACCCAGGCCATTGACCATTGGATGCTTTCTTGTACCGTGGCATATTTTTCGCCTCCTTATGGTGCGACTCCTTTTTCCTCATCAATCGATTGATCTCCAGGAACTTTGACAAGTCCAGGTTGAAATGGCCAATCAATGACATACCGCATCCCCTTATGCCCACTTCGATCTCCCCTACGCCAGGTGCCCACGTAGATGCCACTGCCGAATACACGTATGAATTCAGTTAGGATTAGGGTTGCGGCGGCTTCGGGACTGATGTTTGCCTCCTTGGCTTTATCTTCGAGCCCTTTACGAATCTCTTCAGGTAAGATTACCTTCATCGTGACGATCACCAGTTTACATTGATTACTTCTTTTTCTTCTTCGATGATTTTTGCTTCTGATTTCTAAATGCCAGTCGCTGATAGGGAACACCCCAGCGTTCAGCGTAGAAGCTCCCCTCTAAAGGCCATCGTGAGGGACCTAGCATCCGGGGTTTTTCGGGGACCCCAATACAAAAGGCCGCGAGGGGAGTCCATGACCTCGGAATTCCGATTTTGTCACAGATGTATTCAACATGCCGTGCATCCGCAAAGGGTACGGCTTGATAGGCACATGCATATCCCATTGAATGTGCGACCAACCACATGTTCATAACGCCCATAGCGACAACTACACTTCCGAGGAGTTCGTTGGGATACATAGCGGCACTATCATGCCAAGATTCAGAGGCGCAACAAATGATTACCGCATCGGCTTTCTCTGGGTACCGAAATAATGAACCATCCCGCATCTCTTCATAGGTACCTGGACGGCTCGCATCAGGCATGTACCATAAGCGACCTTGCGTCGATTCATAAGGAAAATTACCAAACACATACCGGGCTGCTTCTTGACTGACATCGGCAATGATGCGCTTCATTTCTTCATCATCGCGAATGAGCACATAGCGCCACATTTGCATATTCTCTGGTGAAGGTGCGTACCGTGCTGCATCTAATATAAGTTCTAAATCTTCATCAGGAATTCGCTCCCCCGTCATGTGTCTAATGCTTCGACGCATCCGAATCAACTCAATCAGTTGGTTCGTTGATTGCGTGAGACTACCTGATTCCATTTTCTTCGCTGTTGTTGTTTTTCGTTTAGCTTCAGTCATTGGTGAGCCACCTTTGTGTCTCCTATCGAATTGTATACTAGTGATATTAAATGGTAGCTTCGCTACAACGGAATCAACTTGAATCAACGAATTATGTATCGACCCCAACCGTGTGGCTTAGGTAGATCGGATATGCAAATTCAATTCTTCCAATCTCGCCACAACAGTTGCCACAGTGTCGGGTGGCAAATCTGAAGGACTGGATTTCAGAAGGGCAATGAGTTCCTTATACATGCTCGCTGCTTTTGCCCGGCTACTCAGATTATTCATCGCCGTATCCCGCGCTTGTTCGATAAGGGGTTTCAAGTATTCTCTTTGAACCTTTTGCCGGTTTTTCAAATCATTAATGATGGTTTCGTTCGCTTCAATTACTGCCGCTATCTTGGTATCTGGCACATCGGAAGGACGACGGGGTTCTGGCGGACGGGGGGTTGTGGGTGCGGGAGCTGGTGCCGGGGCAGGAGTGGAGGCTGGCGCTGGTGCAGGTGTGGGTGCCGGAGCAGGAGCTGGTGTAGGTGCAGCCGCTTTTATTTGGGGAATAATTTGCTCCGTCATGGCTTGTTGAATGGCCTTATCAATAACTTCTGCAAGAGTGGATTCAATGGGGGCCAGTCCATCGGCAACCGCTTTGCCTGTCGCTGTCATGACATTTCCAATCGCCTTATCGAGAGCATCAATCCGTTTCTCGAGATTAGTCAACTGCTCCGCTAACTTCTTTTGTGACTCATTTAAGTGGCTGATATATGAAATGATTTTTTTCAACTCGGCATCTGTTCCGCTCTTTGCTGCGACTTTCGGTGCTGGAGCTGGAGCAGGGGCAGGCTGGGCTGCTTTTGGGTCTTTAGACATCAGGTATCATTCTCCATGGAGGCTTCTAACTTAGAAAGTGGATGCAATAAGTATAATCCTTGCGTTTCCTCCTGTTTGATAGATTCCAGATAAATGTTCGCTCAATTTCTGGAAAGAGTCGGTTTGAAATCAGGTTTCAGGAAGAACTTCTACATTAACGGGAATGCCCTGTCGAACCGAAGCAGTGACAATACAGTAATTCTCGAAGATGTCTACACAACGCTGGAACCGTTTGGGATCATCCTCTACTAATTTGATATGGAGCTTTACGTCCAAGTGTTGAATTCGCCACCGTCCTTCTTCATTCCGTGCTGTTGTCGGGATAATTTCTGTTCGCACGGAATCCACCATCAGCTTACTGCGCTGTAAACAAAACATCAGACTCGCTGACAAACAATTCCCCACAGCAGCGGCAAGAACCCGTGTAGCATTAGGTCCTTTATCATCCCCCAAAGGTGACGGCTCATCTAAGGCCCACTGGGGAAACTCGGGGTTATCAAAGCGAACCCGAAACTCGTAATTTTCCACACGTTCAACGATGACCGTATAGCTATGCATCTCATCTGAAGACAAAAAGAATACCACCAGCAACTAGCTAACTGTAACTATGCTTATCTCGCATATAACCTAGTAAGCAATATCTATGGTGTACCGACAATTGTGTGTTTATTAGCGGTTGACGATAGATTTCTTCCCCATCTTCTCTAACTGTTCTTCCTGGAGTACACGACGGAGAACCTTACCCACCATACTCTTAGGCAGGTCATCTCGGAATTCAACGAATTGAGGACGTTTGTAGTACGCCAGTTTGTCCTTGGTATATTCGATGATTTCGTCCACTGAGGCTTTTTCGCCTTCTTTGAGGACAACGACGGCCATGACGGTTTCGCCCCGTTGTTCATCGGGAATCCCAAAAACGGCTGCTTCGACAATCTTGGGGTGTTCGAAAAGAACTTCTTCGACGTCACGTGGCCAGACTTTGAATCCCGCACGATCAATCATCTGTTTGGCACGATCGACTATGTAGAAGTATCCATCTTCATCCATTTTTGCGATGTCACCGGTTCGCAGCCATCCGTCTTCCATTAATTGTTTGGCGGTTTCTTCCGGTTTATTCCAGTATCCTTGCATGATTTGCGGACCTTTGATGACGAGTTCACCCTCTTGTCCGGGGGGCAGGTCTTCGCCAGTGTCAAGGTCGATGATTTTTGCTAATGTGTTTGGCATGGGGACGCCAACAGAGCCTTCACGTTTCTTATCAAAAGGCGGTTTTTCTTGAATTGGATTGGCGTGAGTGACGGGGCTTGCTTCAGTTAGTCCATACCCTTCAACGATGTTAGCGCTGGCGATTTTTTCGAAC
>JAEOSV010000155.1 GCA_016840185.1 Candidatus Hermodarchaeota archaeon
ACGCGGTCTGGGGAGAGATAGGTTGGTGGACCTGCGAGAATGAGGACATCAGGGTTTTGTCCTATAATCCAATCAGCGGTTTCCCTAATCATTGGTCCTTGAATATCAGAAGCATGCACCATGGAAAAACTGCCACACCGAATCCCTGTCATTATGACCCATCCGAGTTTTGTTCCCCTTTCACCATGCTGAACTGCAGGAGAAAAACGGATCAGGGTTTTTCCAATTTTCGTGGCTTTTCCATCTGCATACGTGACTTCTTGGGCAACCTTTCGCGCTTTACGGATGAAATTATACCCTCGTCCTTGTTGTGAATAGTTAATTCGTGTGCGAATATCCTTACACCACACTTTCTTTCCCCCATAAAGGGCTGCAGCATCATCCGGACTTGACCAGAAGTATGCATAGTTTCGAAAGAAAGGCATGAAATGATCATGATGAAAATGGGAAACCACGATGAGATCAGCCGATGGGGCACACGAGAGGATTTGGTTTCGAATAAGGTCAAGGAGTTTATATTCAGTGGGATGTGGATGAAGTTGGTTACGGAAACCAAGGGCTACGCCGGGGTCAATGAGTATTGACGCATCAGTAGTTTTTACATGTGTAGCAAGACTACGTACTCCTAGGCTTTCAGCCGCGAAGGGGGTTATTTCCATCTCACCACTTAACTGGATTTTCCCAAGACGCAGAGGCTTTACATCACCCATGTCGTACCGCTCCAAGGCATTACAGAGTACAAAAAGTGTAACTAGCTCATAATTGGAGCATTTATGTTCCTTTGAAGTTTCCTACAAAAGAGAAAGACTTGAAAAAAGAAGAATTAGTGGAGTTCGAGGCAATCACAGAGCCCCGAACCCCAAAGCTGTGGGCTTTAATTACTTGATTAAGTCTTGAGTTTTGGGAAGCTGATTGACTTGTTCTGGTTCTTTCCCAAACTGTACACCGCGCTCAGCCTCTAAACGTTCAGTATAGAGGACTTCGCCTTCGACTACTACATCCCGTTCGATGTAGATTTCACGTCCATAGAGGTTTTTCACGCGAGCCCGTTCTTCCACACGGATGGAATCACCATAAAATGAAGCACCCCGAGCTTTCTCTCCAACGGTTATCTCCAGACCTTCTACAAATCCCGAAACTTCACCACGTCGCCCAATATGGAATTCTTGTTCAGCAATGATGTGGGAAGCCCGGATGGATCCACCAATATCGATTCGTGGACACTCGATTCTTTGACCGACTCGTAAGGATCCGCCGACATCAATGCGTTCACCAACGACGAGATCAGTTCCAACTTCGACTGATCCACCGCAGTCTAATTTCTCTGTCAGTGTTAGAGATTTTTCTGCTCTTACAGCGCCTCCACAGTCAACCGTCTTGCCTTTAGCATCTCCAGTGAACCTGGCAGAACCACCGGCATCGACTTCTTCGAATGATAGTTCGCCTTCACTCTTGAAGCTCCCGCCAACATCAACTTTGAGCACTTTGGAACCAGGTCCGACAACGACGGCTCCACCAACATCGATTTCGCCGACTTCAACGGCTCCTTCTGATTTGAAGGAACCCCCGACGGAAACTTTCCCGATGGTTCCCGTATTGCACTTTACTGCGCCTCCAACTGATAGCTTAGTGGAGTCAATGTTTCCTTCAACCTTAACCGCGCCACCGACTCGAATCTCTTCAACCTTGGCATTACCTCCGACTTTGAGGGCGCCACCGATTGAGACCTTGTCAGCGGTTAGATCTTTTCTAACATTCAATGCAGCGCTGACATCTATTCGATTAGCGGTTGCTGAGCCTGAAATTTCCAGTTGGCCACGTCTCACATTCACTGCTCGTTCGATGATGAGGTCGCCACGGATTTCCGAAGTGTTATTGCCATCGATTTCTAAATATTCAGCCTTCAAGGATCCTTCAATTACAATGTCCCCTTTCACCGATAGACGCCCATCGATGATGATGGTATCGCCTTTTTCGGGATGAATCCTTCGGCAGTGTTTGAGTTCCACATCCCCTTTGATGTGGCCTAATTTTAGGTCGCTTTCTTTTTCGTAACGGAGTTTGTCACCCATCGTGATCGGCTCCTTTCATTTCACTGATGAAAGCATAGCATTTCTGCTTTAAAAGACGGACTCACATTTTGGGGTCACATAATGTAACTATATGCACATTCTGAAAAAATAACACCAACAATATCCGAGGAATCACTCTTTTCGAAGTTTTGGGATGACCTTGTTAGCAATGAATTCAAATTTATGCAATTGATCAGAGTCATACCATATTGGATAATAGAAAATGAATTCTGTGATTCCAATCTCGCGGTATGGTTGTACAAAGTTTAGAAAGTCTTGTTCCGAATCGAAAACAGTTTCTGAGTGGGGGGAGAAGTACAGGAGTGAACGGCGTAAGGTTTGAGGGTCACGACCGAGATCTTTACAATACTTATCTAGTAACTGATTTCGTTTTTTAGTGTCATTAAACATTTGCTTCGGAGGAGTACCCCAATCAGCACCATAGGAATTCCATGTGTCAGCATATTTTGCGGTGATTTTCAGCATCGACGGGCCCATGGCACCGATGGTGATTGGGGGACGTGGTGATTGGAGTGGGGCAGGTGCCATGCTTGCTTCCTTCATCACGTAGTAATGCCCATCATAAGAACTAACCCGGTTTCGAAGAGCTTGATCGATAATCTCAACGGTCTCACGAAAGCGGCGAACACGTTCTGGAGGAGCCCAATCTTCGATGCCAGTCATTCGATAAACGGGGTCTACGGTCCCAGATGTTCCAGCGCCTAGTCCTAGCTCTAATCGCCCCCCTGAAATATGGTCAACAGTTAATGCTTGACGGGTTAAAATGGCTGGGAACCGTAGGGGATTGGCAGTCACAAGAGTACCAATACGTATGCGTTTTGTGATTACTGCGAGTCCAGAAAGAAGTGTCCAGGCCTCAAACCATGGATCATTGGGAGAAACATAATTTACAAAGTGGTCAGCCAACCATACACTATCAAAATTTAGTTGTTCAATATATTGCCAAAGCCTTAGTATTTCATTCCACGGTTCGGATTGCAACGTCATTATCCCAAAGCGAAGCGGGTGACTCATGATTTCACCTTCCCACGTTTGTATTAGGTAAACTTCAAGGGCGTGTTACTTTCAATTCTGTTGAGTAACTCAACAATTACTCACTAATAAGATGAACTCACAAAATGTGAGTAGTTCTACATGTTGGGGTCACAACATGTGTCTACATTCAAAACTTATACGAGTTAACGATATAACGAAGGTCGACGGTATAGTACAATTGTCTTAATATTAGATCACACCAAAACTTGTGAGGACTTTGAGTTGAAGAGATCGATTAAGGTAGCACTAACCTTTTCGTTAGCTTTTGCCTTTCTTATCACCACCACCGTAATTGTGTATTCGTACCCCGTCATACTCATGGGCGGCACCCTGTTTCAAATAGGTGGTATTCCGGGTGGTGAAGAGACCTTTGAAGTAATTATTCCTTGGCCAAATACTCAAATTCATGTCATCGTTGAAGTTACAGATTTAATCTATCTCAATGTACCTGGCGCATTCACAGGAATTAAGATATCCAACTTAGGTCACGAAATTGCGTCTATTCCCGTTACTGAAACTGATGATTACGATTTGGGTTGGATTGATGCACAGAGTACGTGTAACATTACACTGAGAGTTTACGGCTATCTAACACGTTCAGTGATGGCAGGCAGGATCACTGTTTGGGGGCGTAGTCCCATCCACGTGCTTCTCTATGGAGATTTTCTTATCGTTAATGACCACATTCAACATTGATTCAGGAATTTACTCTAACTTGCAATTGTTTTTCATCTACCAAGATTCAATAGATAATGGGCAATCATAATCCCAACATATACACCCGTTCCCACTGCAGTTGCTACTGATTGGGTCATTGGTCGGACATCACCAGCTGCCCAAACACCTTCGATATTAGTCGCACCTCGGTGATCCGTGATAATACTTTGGCGCTCGTCAACTTGAATTCCCATCGCCGTTGCCAGTTCACTCCGAGGGACACCAACCCAAGCGACGAAGAATGTATTGCATTCGAGATTTCGACCATCGGTTGTGAAAAGTTGTTGATGCTTGCCTGGGTCAAGAATTTTAATCGCTTTAATGAGACCATGCGTCCATTCAAACCCCGATTCATCTAGAAGCGTTGTGAATTCTTTCGTGAAAGGTGTAAAGCCGTCTTCGGTCATGAAGATGCGGATGCGCTTGGCAAAGGGTTTGATGCCCCGTGCAACATGCAAGGCACTATTTGCACTTCCTGCATTAACAATGATGATATCTTTTCCATTAGCAAGTGGACTATCACAATCCGGGCAATAGTAACTCATGTGATCCTTAGCAGCATATGGCAGCCATTTTTTCCAGTCTCCATCAACTTTGGGGTGTTTTCGAGCAATTCCAGTTGCCAAAACCACTGTTTTTGTTGTTATAGTCGTTGGCGTTGATTTAGAGGTTTGAATGTGAACCTGAAACTCGGGGACCTTTCCTTCAATTCGCAGGACATTCCCAAAAAGAGTCTTTACCTTGAATCCACGGAGTTCCCTGCGTAGTTTCTGAAGGATATCGACGCTGGCTTCAAGGGGTCTGACACCTGGAAAATTATGAACGGGAGTGTTCGCAAATTGCATAGGAGATGTCTTTCGATCAACGACCAAGACCCTTCGTTGATGAAATGCAAGATGCATCGCCGCAGCGATTCCTGCGGGACCACCCCCAACAATGACAGCATCATAATGAGTTGATTCGTTGGTCAATGTTCACCCTCTGCAGTCTTCTAGAGACTGCACCTCTGTTTAGGTGTAAAAATGATAGCCTTTCATGAATAGGGCCTTCAAGAACCCACATTCTCCTTAGAACGGAGTGACTGGTTCTGGCATGGGCATCCCGACAAAGGCAATCATGCGCTTATACATTTCTAAATATTGGTTACCCCGAACCGTGACCCGAAAAAGGCGCCGATTATCTTCCTCCACGACTTCGACGAGTCCACGCTCCTCAAGAAATTCAAGTGTGGTTTTCGCCCGATCAACAGGGAGATTAGTTGATCGAGCAGCGCGGGTTAACGGGCAATATCCATGAATGATAATAATCCGAATGAGCATAGCATAGATATCATAACGAGTTCGTTTGTGAATCGGACCCTCCTTGGCCACCTACATCACCTTCGTCATCAATGATTTCTGATGCAGTCGGTTCATCAGGGCTACCTTCGGGAACTCCTTCTTCTTGAGTTTCATCCAATGATTCTTCTTCGGGTTCGTCTTTTCCATATCGAATTAACTCTCGACTGATCATAGCGAAAATCACACCAGCCCAAGCGAGCCCCTGATATTTACTCATGAAAGTCGCTAAATCAAGCGAGCCAAGAAGATACATTTGGGCTAGATTCCATAAGAGCCCCATGAGACTCATTCCCGCCCCAATACCAATCAAATATACAGCAGTCCGATGCCGTCCTAATACTATCAACAAACACGCAAGGAGGACGGTCCAACCGCCCATAAAGGAGAGAAAGGAGAGAATCGAGAGGCCGATAATCAGAATATCTGTAATCAGTGGATTAGGACTAATCAAGATAGCAATTTGGATGGCCCATCCCCAGAACCCCGTAGAGGTCCCATAGTAACCAGTGATGATGAGAATGGCACCTCCTATTCCTGCAAAGAACAACGCGGCGATATTTCGTTTATGCATACAACCACCAAGCACATTATGAGCATCAGAGAAAACAGGCTCTCATCAAGCCACGCTAATACCAGATGTTTATCCTTTTAAAACAGCCCTCCATTTCGAAAACACACCATCTAGGAACAACCAAAGGCTTTTCTCGAAAAGGTTTTTCTACCGTCACACCAACAGTGACGAACACATTGTGGAATAATTGAGGTTACAACAATGGGAACACGAATCAAAGAAATCACCATGCTCCTCGATGAACTCGAAGTCAAATACGACCTCAAAGACGAAACCGTCGTCGCCCTATGGAAGACTGACAAATGGGAAAACCTCGTCGTCAACTTCATATTTTCACCTAATGATATCTGGCTCACAATCGTCGGCTGGCAAAAATTCCCACAACTTTCTGACGAAGACAAATCCGAGTTTTATCAAAAACTTCTCCAAGAGGCTTGGAATTATAATGGAACCAAATTCTGTTTAGATCCGGATGGCGATTTGGCTGTCGTGGTTGAGACTGCTGATACGGAAATTTCCGCTGAGGAATTGTCACGATATATTCGTCAGGTGTTGAATGCAGCTGACGAATTGCATGACTGGGTTCCCGCCGAAGCCTGGAAAGAATAATTTGTGTTGATTAGGTTTTTGCGTCTTTTCGACGATTTAGATTAATACCAAGAATCTTTAGAACGTCAGCTACTTTGACGAGGGTGTTGACACAACCATCGCGGAAGAGGAGGATGCCGCGTCCAACGAGACCGAGTTTTTTGATGAGGAGCCCGCCGAGGAGTGCTTCTTTTTCACAGGCAATGCCGAGGATGGCGTGGGGTTGGCTGAAGTCGATGATTTTTTGGGCCATGCTGCCACCGGGGAGGATGTAGACACCTTTGTAACCAAGTTTGTCGGCGGCTTCGGTAATGAGGTGGACTTGACAGTCGGGGTTGCAGTGTTGACAGACATAGCCGTGCTCACCGAGCGGGGCTTTGCAATCGGATTCACGAAGGCACTGAGGGACAAAAACGATACGTTCCTCTGGAGGGATTTTCTCGAATTCTTCTTGGTTTTCCTGGTTCATTTTTTGGATGTATGCTTGGATAACTTCTTTCTCAGTGCAACCATTCATTTTAGCTTCATTTTTAATTCGAGCTAGAATTTCCAATTCGATTGCAGAATCAACCATTAACAGGAACCCCAAACAAGAGGAAAGGGTGTGGGTGGGTCAACTCAGAGGCAAGACACCATATATATGTATCAGTAGTGCCAGTGAATTTTCTCCGAGAAAGTGACTAACATGGACAAAGAAAATGTGGGCACCATTTTCATTCTCATCGGGCTCTTCGTGTATGGAATTCATCCGGTGGTGGTTGAGTTTGGTGGACTGTTCATTGCCCCTCTTCTCTTTGCTTCCACCTCTACCCTGATTGCTGGCTTTGTAGCCGTGATTTTTGCTCGAAGAATTCCCCAACCGGAAAGTCGATCTATCTCTAGTTCCGATACTCGACGCCTTGTAATGGCAGGAGCCCTTGGTACATTTCTAGCTTTCACTTGCTTGTTCATTGGATTACAGTTATCGAGTAGCAATAACGCTGCAATTATTCTACGATCCGAACTTGTGTTTGCGATACTTTTTGGTTTTTTCTTTCTGAATGAAACTATCTCAAAACGCCAATTGGCATGGATGGGTCTAATGGTCTTTGGAGTGATCCTGGTGGTTGTAACGAATCAGCTAACAGCCCTGGGAATTGGAGATCTACTCCTTTTGATAACACCAATGGCGTGGGCAGCAGGGCACACCTTTGCAAAACCAGCATTACAACGTGTTTCAACTTGGACCGCAGTAGCTTATAGAAACCTCGTTGGAGGGGCCTTACTCTTATTGCTAGCAACAGGCATCATTTTACTAGGCTCTCCCATTTTTTATACTTCGAATCTTGTCATCGTTGTGACCGTGATTGCTGTTGAAGCCGTTGTTATCTTACTTGCGCACAGTCTTTGGTATGAAGGAATTCGCCGTATCAATCTTGGAAAAGCAACGGCTCTAATCGCTCCTGCACCACTGGTTACTTTTGCATTGTATGCTGTTGTTTTCCAGGTTCCACCGACACCATGGCAACTCATCGGAGCAATCATAGTGATTGGAGCAACAATTTTACTTGCTCGCGAGGTGAGTCTTCGTCGCGAACCGAATACAATCGAACCCCCTAGATAGTGGGGAGGTTTTTGTATAGAACTAGGTACTATAGAGGGAGCCGATTCACTAGTTTCGCTTCGACAATTAACGATATTTTCATTTACTCAACGGCAAGGTTTATAACGGATTTCAATCCAGCACGGGAACTAGAACCTTCCCAATACAAGCTATTGTAAGGACTTTGGTTATCTTTGGAATTTATTTGATAACAAACAGAATGAGTTGACTTCCCAAAATGCTGCTTGACCCACTGAGTGTATTAATTGTTCTAGTTGTGATGGGTATCCTTGCAGTCATCGCATACAAGGGAAGAATCGTCACCAAATCCGGACTCATTGCCGCTTTCTTTCTAGGCATCACCGTTTGGCTCTTAACCTCCTGGACATGGTTTTTGATTCTACTCATCTTCTTTGTTGTCACCGCTCAATTTACACATTACAAATACAAAATTAAAAGACAACATGGTGCCGCGCAGGAGAAAGGTGGTGCACGGGACTGGTCTCACGTTCTTGCGAATGGCGGGTTGCCACTGAGTATAGTTCTCATCGGCGTACTCGCAATTCTCCTATTTGGGCATATGGATGCCTATGGCCGGATTGAAGTCGGATTTGGACCCCTAATAATCCCTGCGTCATTAGTCATCGCTATTGTCTTTGTCGCATTCCTGGGAGCGGTTGCAACAGCCACGGCCGACACCTTAGCGACAGAAATCGGATTACTAAATCCTTTGCCTCCACGTCTTATTACAGATCCACGCAAAGTTGTTCCCCCAGGCACTTCGGGAGGTGTGTCTGTTGCTGGAGAACTTGCCACCGTTTTAGGAACCCTACTGATTGGTGGAATTGCAGCAATCCTAGCTGCACCCTTTTGGATTAATTTACTTGGAACCTCCTTAATGCCTGAATTAGCGGGCGTTGCTCCAGTGACATATGTACTGGTTGCCATGGTGGGAGGTATAGTAGGTTGCACTGTTGACAGTGTATTAGGAGCAACTATCCAAGGGCATTGGACATGCAATGTATGTGGGAAACACACTGAGAAGAAAGCGCATTGTGGAGAAAATGCCACATACCTGCGCGGAAACCGTTTCCTTGATAACCACATGGTGAACATAGTGTCTTGTCTGATGGGTGCGTTTGTCGCCATTGGCCTCTTCTTAATCTTGCTAGGAATCGGCTTTGTCTAATTTCTAAGTAGAATTGTAAAATTGTTTAAATTTCAAGATGAGAAGTTAGACTAAACGGATATTGTCCATGTCGTCAATCTGTAGTTTTCCAACCCGTCCGGCTGTCTGGAGGATTTGTTCAAGCTCTTTTGGATCCACCGTTATGGTGAAGTATTGCTTCAGCCCAGCAAGGATGTCTTTGACGCTGAGTGTCTTTTTCTTGTCACCGTCGAAGAGCTTAATGGTAAGATTTCGTAAGTCCTCGAAACGGTTCCAGAACCAAATGAACCAGACCCATTCACTTTGTTTGACGGTATAGTAGTCGGGTTCATATTTTGACACTGTTAGATAGAGCATTACTGCACTTTTAACTTCCTTTGCGCCTAATTCGTTAACGTAATTGAGAGTTTGAATTGCTGACCGACCAGTGTCCACAATATCATCAATGATAAGCACACGTTTTCCCTTGACCGGCAATGGTGATCGAATGGGAATGACAGCATCTTCTTGGTGTTCAGCAGTCGTGTCTAGCCAATGTTCAACTTTGAGAGCAAACAGATTTGAGTTGCCCATGAAGTCAGACATCAAGCGCCCGGGCACGAAGCCACTTCTGGCGATAGCTAACAGCAGATCGGGTTCGTAGCCCGATTCGGTGACTTTGATGGCTAGTTGTTTTGACATGTTATAGATTTCGTCAAAGTCGACGAACTGGCATTTTATTGGCTCAACCATGAGACATAGCTCCTAATGAGCAGGCACGTGCCCACAAGGTGGCTCCTCCATAAAAGTGTCTAGCCCAGTTAATGATCTAAAAAGGATTTGAGAACAAACAAGGCGCGAAAGGTTACCCACTTGGATGGTTTTCCCTTTTGTTCGATGTCATGCCAGAATTTGCCATTGAACGTGTGCTTGAGGAGCCATTTGCCATCTGGTTGTTGTGTGTCAATGACGACATTGAGAGCATCTTCTATCCGAAGATCGTTGACATCAAGACGTGCTAGGCTGCCAAGAACATCAAGGATATCTGAATTATAGAAAAGCGGAAACCCAAACCGTTTCCATCCAAATTTTTCCTTTCGACTCCCATCGGGATTTCGAAGATATTTGTAAATTTGGTTCTCTAGGATGACTTCGACAACACGATCAATGATTTTAGTAATCTCTGGGGAACGATGTTGTTTTGGAAAAACGGAGAAGCATTTGAGGACTTTGCAAAGTCCCATGTAACACATTTGTGGAAAAACCACATCCGGGTTTATCGGATAAGCACGACATTTCCATCCCCCCTCCTCTGTATCGAAATGGTCAATGAGGAACTGGATGGTTTTCTGGGTTCGTGGATCAGTTAGATAGTCAAAGTGTGTAAGGAAATAGAGGATGTTCGCATCAAGGCAGCAAGTGTCAGAGGTTTTACTAGCAAAACCACGTGATGTTTTGGGGAGAATAGTGGAAAAGTGTCCGGAGTTGAGTTGAAATTTGAATAAGTGTTCAATGGCTTTCTCAACTTCAGGAATTCGGGGTGTGCCTAATTCGGCTAGTATGAGAAGTGAGTGGGTTGTGGCTTTGTATTTGTGGGTATAGATGTGGTTAGCGATATCCCAATAGCCTTCTGAGGTTTGGGCTTCGAAAAATGCTTGAACGATGGGTGATTGTAGAATTGCCTTTTGGGTAGAAACCACATCCGGATGAGTTTTGGGTTTACCATTGAGAAGCTGTAGGGTCCAATAACGAACACTCGGATTTTCTGGTTCAAGTAACCATTCGAGGACTTCAGGATGGGCTAAGGTTTGGTAGTCCATAAGTAGGGATAGCTGATAGAGGATAAAAAGGTTGAAGACGTGAACTTCGTGATGGAATGAGGCTCTTTAAGTGGATTAGACGGCGCCTTCGAGGGCTTTGTCGCATTGACATTTGTCTTGTTTTATGGACATGTTGGGAATGACTTCTTTGAGGAGTTGTTTGACTTTCCCAAGGTTTTCGCCCATGGTTTTTTGGACTTCTTTGTGGCTTACAGGTTTCTCAGCGTAGACATCGTAGTCAGTAATCATTGATACATTTGTGAAACAGATCTGGGCTTCCCGTGCTAGGTACACTTCAGGGTGGAGGGTCATTCCGATGATATCAAACCCTTGTCCACGATAAAAGTGGGATTCGGCGATGGTGGAAAATTGAGGACCTTCAATGGTGATGATGGTACCTTTGTAATGGTGCGGCAGTTTGAGGCTTTTTGCTTTGTCTGCGATAAAGCTTGAGAGAGCGGGGCAGAAGGGTTCAGCCATGGATACATGGGCGACTACGCCTTCCTCAAAGAATGTGCGTTTTCGGCTCCGTGTCCAGTCAATAGCTTGGTCAGGGATGAATAAATCACCAGGTTTGATTTCATCTTTGAGGCTGCCAACCGCAGAGACGGTGATAAGTCGAGTAACGCCTAGTGATTTCAGAGCCCATATGTTTGCACGGTAATTCACTAAGTGGGGTGGATAATTATGGTCTCGTCCGTGTCGGGGGATGAAAGCTACACGACGATTTCCTAAAGAGCCAACCATGATTTTATCTGAGGGGGCACCGAATGGCGTATAGATCTTGTATTCTTTGATATCAGTGAATACTTCGGGGTCATATACACCTGTTCCGCCAATCATGCCGATTGTAACTTTTTCTGGAGGTTTAATGAGCATTTCTCTCACTTCGCATGAGTGGATTAGGGATTTACCGAGAATGGGAGGGGTGGTTCTACTCTTAAGTTTGTATGGTTAGCTCCACAAGGATAGGTGGATGGATTTATGAGATTTTTTCGAGTTTGGCTTCATTATAGAGTTGAAAAGCTCCACCTTTCTTTGATTGTTCTAGTCCGAGGAGAATTGTGGTCGGTGAAACCTTGACGAGATACGACCGCCAGCGTATTTCCTTAAATTGTGGTGGGAGAGGTTCTGATTCTACAGAGAACCGGATTTCTTGTGGTGAACTTTCATAGCCAACTTCGTTATTGACAAATCCATAGGAGAAGAAGGATTTTCGGCGAAATGTATTATTGAGAACATCAAAAAACAGGATGCCGATACTTTCGTTGATGATTTTTTCTCCTTGGGTTGCTTTATGAAGACCCATAATGGCTGTTCCACCCATTTCCAAAGTGAAAGTTGCAGTAGTATCAATCGTTCCAGATCCTTCAACTACTGTTTCCAGTTTGCTAGTGCCTTTCCAGTCACCAATTAGAAACACCCAATCTTGGAGGTTAGATTCAGTTGACATTCCAACACCTCGCATCTAATGATAGGAGAGGAATTGGGATTGTGCTTAATAGTGTGTTGGGCTTTCACGGTTCATGCAAATGTGAATGGACTCCCAATCAACTGGATCAGTATCAAACATAACATGGCTACACCCAAAACTCCAATTGAAAGAGGAATATCGAAGCGAGTGAATCGGCCCAGGGGGATGATGAAGGATGTTTCTTTTTTATATTTGGAGTACTGATCACCGTATTTTTTCGTTAGGTGTGACTCCTCAAGAAGGGCTAGCCCGACATAGATGCCAAGTTGGATGAACCAGAGAGTGACTGTGGCTTCCTTTGATAACCATCCCATTCCGAAAGTGTTGGAGAGCCACCAATAGCAGAATGCGGTTAGTCCAAGGGTTATCAATAGAAACCCGGTATACTGTGGGTGGCGAATGAATCGGTAAGGCCCAGTAGTGACCAGCCCAGAGTTCTTATGTCGCTGGAAATAGATGACAGAGTAGAATGCTAAAACTAGACCAACGATGGTTACAATATTTGCAATTAGTACTCCAAGGGACATGAAGCTCATCATAATGAGTTCAGAAATGACTCCAATAAGATTCAGGGGAAACTGGGAAAAAAGGACAATGAGCACGGCAAATAAGGGTAATGTCATTAAGCCAACATAGATGCCAAGTGTGGGAATCTGCTGAACCAGTGGTACAAAATAACCACTAATCCGAAGCAGGGTTTCCCGAATTTTCGACAAATGTGACACATTTCAACCTCCGAAGTTAAGGTGTAATTACAGTTAGGAAGAACGCCTTCATTATACTACATTTTAGAACAGACCCAACCAACAACCGGAAGAATGTGAGAACCTGACTATTAAAGAACAAGTTCAGGAAATGAATTGGCAGGACTTCACTAAATCAGTGTTTCGAGAGTGACTCACCATGAGTAAGGAACAGAATTCCGAGCGTAGTCGTGAACTTGATTTGGAATCTGAACTTCGTGGGCGAACACTTCGGGTGTATTTCGAGTTGTTGTCTACGAAGGGTCCAGTGGGACCGCGAGAATTACAACGCAAGCTGGATTTGTCTTCACCCAGCCTCGCTGCGTATCACTTGGATAAGCTGGTTGATTTGAAATTAGTTCGACGGGAGCGCGGAGAATACACGGTGGAAGAGGTGGTGCAGGTTGGGGTGCTTAAACAGTTTATCTGGGTTGGTAGCCGGGCATTGCCACGTTCTTCATTCTATGCAACCTTTTTCACAACAGCACTAATCATCTTTTTACTCGTCTATCCTCAATATTTGACCTTTGGAAACCTTGCTGCATGGCTATTTGGTGGAGGAGCTGCGGCTCTGTTCTGGTATGAAACCTGGCGAGCTTACAAAACTAAACCTTGAGAGGAGTGTTCTAAACTGTAGTCTAATATTGCAGTCAATCCATATGGAAGGTGAAAGATTGTGTCGAAACAAGAGCCAAAACGAAGAAACCGACGACGAGAAATATACCTCGTGGCAGGTATTGCCATCGGAATCACGGTCATGATTCTACCCGCCCTAGTCCACACTATGATGGGTCCTGCTTCTCCGTTTATCCGTGGCATGACAGATCCAGAAATTTTTTCAGCCCAAACAATTGCTTCTCCTATTGACATCATATACGAATTTATTTGGCTAGCACTCCCTGCGATTTTTGTTATTCTTGTCTTGTACTGGGTAGCGGGACGTCGAACCCGATGGGAAGGCTATGATGACGCAGTAAAATGGTCACGTCGCTAAGAGCCAAATAATTAAAGAGGATTATCTCGCTCAGAGCATAACTAGTGAATAAAATAGACTAACTTAGCACTACGAATCCTAAAATTTGCGAAACCAAGAGGATGGTAACAATGCGTATGATGGCACCTGAACTTCGAAGACGATATCTCGAGTTTTTCAAAAAGAGAGATCATGCCGTCATTCCATCAGCTTCTCTAATTCCGCAACTGGATCCAACCGTTCTCTTCCAAAGCGCCGGTATGCAACAACTCGTACCTTACCTGCTAGGTCAACCACACCCTGAAGGTACAAAGTTGGTTAATGTTCAGAAATGCATCCGAACAGACGATATTGATGAGGTAGGCGATACGTTTCATCTCACTTTCTTCGAAATGCTAGGCAATTGGTCACTGGGTGATTATTGGAAACAAGGAGCCATAGAAATGGCCATGGAATTCCTTCTGAATCCTGAAATTGGTCTGGGACTTGAAAAACAGGTCTTACATGTTTCAGTTTTTGAAGGAGATGCCCAAGTTCCAGCGGATGAAGAAGCCGCCCAAGCATGGGAACAACTGGGTATCCCACGTGATCATATTCATTATCTACCATACAAAGAAAACTGGTGGGCCTTGGGAGATACTGGACCTCAAGGACCAGATACCGAAATTTTCGTTGACACTGGATTAACGAGTTGTTCAAAGACATGTCGCCCCGGGTGCGGGTGTGGGAAATTTGTAGAAATCTGGAATCTTGTATTCATGTCATACAACCGTGCTGAAGACGGAACACTGACACCCCTTGAAAAGAAGAACATTGACACCGGAATGGGATTGGAAAGAGCCCTCCAAGTTCTAAACCAGCTGCCAAGTGTGTTCGAGACGGATGTGTTCAAGCCAATCGTGGATAAAATCAGAGAGCTATCTCAGATTACTAAACCTTCTGAGAATCAACAACGGTCAATTCGAATTATTGCAGATCATGTTCGATCAGCCGCGATGGCCCTAGCTGATGATCAACGCTTGGTGCCCTCTAACGTTGAGCGTGGGTATGTGATTCGACGGTTATTACGTGTTGCGATTCGCCAGGGACTACAACTGGGGATTGAGAAATTCTTCCTGTGTGAATTAGTACCACCTGTCCTCGCTAGCCTTAGCGAAGAATATGATGAATTAGCCCGAAACAAGAACCACGTTTTGGCCGAGATAGAGAAGGAAGAGAAACGATTTCGGACCACCCTTCGCCGTGGATTGCGTATTGCGGAAAAAACCCTCAAAGAGAAAGGCATGTTGACAGGAAAAGATGCATTTACTCTCTTTGCGACATATGGTTTTCCCATTGAGATGACCGTCCAGAT
The DNA here is from genome assembly GCA_016840185.1 of Candidatus Hermodarchaeota archaeon. The sequence goes on from JAEOSV010000155.1 coordinate 15,438, forward strand.
TGCTGAAGAGAATGGTCAGGAAGTGGATCTGGAAGAATTCCGGAAGGAGTTCGAACGGCATCGTCAAATTTCAAGAGATGCCACACAACAGAAATTCACAAGTGGTTTAGTGGATCATTCGGAGGAAGTAATTCGTCTTCATACGGCAACGCATTTACTCCATACAGCCCTTCGGAAATTCGTAGGACCTTCTGTTTATCAGAAGGGAAGCAATATCACCAATGACCGTCTGCGTTTGGACGTTCAGTTGAATCGGAAACTCACAGCGAAAGAGCTTGAACAGGTTGAAGGGTGGGTGAATGAAATTATTCAACGTGATTTACCTGTTAGCTTCAAAGTGATGTCTCCCAAGGAGGCTCAGCAGCAAGGAGCCCTGGGATTCTTTGGTGAGAAGTATGGTGAACAGGTGAAGGTCTATTCGGTTGGAGAGGTATCCAAAGAGATTTGTAGTGGCCCTCATGTGAGCCGAACTGGCGAACTTGGAAAATTCCAAATCTCAAAGCAGAAACGTATTGGTGCAGATACTCTTCGATTGCGGGCCATACTTGAACCTCAATCGTAGTTATGTCGTGTATCTCAAGTATGTGTTTGAAAACGTTTAAGAAACTAGATTTCTTTTCCGCCCTTCTTTAGTGGGAGGGGCATGATATACATCTGAGAGACGTATTGCGTACCTCCGCAGGCACAAGTTCCTTCACTCTTGAATACGAAGTCGTCCTTTTCCCAGACACGTTCACTGGTACGGTTACATTCTTCACAGCGAAGCTGGACGACAACACCGATTTTTTTGTATTCATGGATGTATCGATTGAGTCGACCGTTAACGGTTCCTGCGACACCATACACCACCATGGATAATGCGAAGGTTATGAACATGACATAATAGAACCACTCAGGCAAAATGACAATTGGGGTGCCCCAGATGAAAGGGAAAAAGTTGCTATACACAAGAATACCCAATTGAATCATGAGAACAATGAGAATACTTGTAGAAAGGTATCCCATGAAACGACTAGTCCGTGCATAGGATTGAATTCGATCAACTAGCCGTCGAAGTTGGTCGATGGTTGGTTTAGGCTCTTGCCAAGGGTCTATTGTCATAGTCGTCCGGTTGGCGTAGTAAACAAAGGCTTTTAAGGCTTCCGAAGCCGCACCACACCAAATAGGAGTAAATGGGCTATGTCGAATACCGGATGGAATGCAATGAGTCAAAAATCACCCGTTGTCGCAGTTGATGCTGTTATTCGGATGGTCAAACGAGGGGTTGTTTTTGTTCGCCGGCGATATCCACCTTTTCAAGACTGTTGGGCGTTGCCCGGCGGAAAAGTGGAGATTGGTGAAACAGTTGAGGAGGCAATCGTTCGTGAGGTAAAAGAAGAAACTGGACTCACCGTCGAACCGAAGGGAGTGATTGGAGTCTTTTCAGATCCGAGTCGGGATCCCCGAGGTCACATCGTGAGTATTGCCTTTCATGCTCAGATTGTAAGTGGGACTTTGCTAGCCGGTAGCGATGCTTTGGATGTTAAAACATTTTTTGAGGTTCCGCGACCACTTGCCTTTGATCATCAACAAATCCTTGATGCGTCAGGAGCCTTCCAACGTGGAGAGGACCGCAAAACTGGCTAAGTTAGCAAATGGGACTCAACAAAGTTTATATGTAAGCCTATTACATCCTAGCTTGCAGTACCCCATGCTGCAGATGACGGGGTGAAGCAAGAATGTCAGGCTCAGATAAGGAAGCCATTTTGATTCGTGTATCCGAATTTCTATCCAAAGCTGTCAATGACTTAGCTGATGCGCTGAATACAGTTGCTAAACAAGTCACCGAGTTTCAATCCAGCCTTAACAAAATTCGCAGTGATCTGAAACAAGCAGAGGTAACACCCATGACTTCTGCCAGTACACCATTAATGGCAACAGAAGCTAGTTCAAGCGGTCCTACAACCGATGCACTATTTGATTTTCTTGAAGGTGATTCATCTGCTATTGCCACTGCTGATACAGGTGACGCTGCAGAGTCCATTCTGCTTGGAGAAGTCACAGCAGCGGTCGCAACTACACCACCTACTGAAGGTCCACCCGCTGCACCACCATCAGCTGGACCTCCAAGTGCCCCACCCTCTTCACCACCAAGTGCTCCACCCACTGCACCACCCAAAACGACGCCCGCAGGCCCACCGAGTGCCCCACCGGCAGCCGCACCAGCAGCTGGCCCGCCAAGTGCGCCACCTGCAGGTACTACGAGTCCACCTCCCGCTGCCGCTCCTGCTGCAGCTGCTGCTACACCAGGAATAGCGGGTTTGCGAAACGAAATGATGGCCGAGATCAAACGTATCAAAGAAATTTTCGAAACCTAATCTCGCCAAATTCCTTTCAGGTTCTATCACCGAATTGATTGTGATAGTGTTGATTCTATTTCTCACTCGCAGATGTATCCATCACTACATGGTTGCGAGGTCGGGAAGAAAATGAGAGGGAAGGGTTACATGGAATATGAAACCCTAAGTTGACAGGCGCCAAATAGTATTGCTAGCAAGGATGTAGAACATCTCATCCTTGTAGATCACAAGCGCATGGTGGTATTTAGCCACCGCAAGAAAGGTCTTAATCTTCGTCTCCTCGCCATCACGGTACTTCATCTCAACCGTTCCACCGACTGAGCCTTTGTTGATACCGAGTTTGTCAATCGCCCGTTCATCCACAATGGGGATCTTGAGCGCCTTGGCTTCATTGTAAACGGCTTGGCGGAATGCACTGACTGCGGGTTTTGACATGGTTTCTTCTCTCCGTTTTCCGAGTAAGGGATAGAATTGACTTTGGGGATTTGAGCATATATAGGTTGCGTCTTGTTTGTCGAAAGGAAGTTTGGTTTAATGAGCTCTCATTTCAGTGGAATGGCAAGATATTGGAGACGCGCATGTACGAGCGAAGGGTCTGCAAAGGCAAAATATGCTGAGATTCTAGGACCTTTATCTGTACCAAAAAAGGCTTGGTAAAGATACCGGAAAAAGGCGCGTTGCGTATCTTTCGGCATGGAACCAGTAAGATCTTTCATTGCATCCGTTATCGCTTGTTCAGTCCATTGCTTGGGATTGAGGACTTCAGCGAGCTGTTGATAGAAAGGTCGGAGTTCCTTTGGAATGGATTTGTTCAATCCTTTGGGCGGTTTGGGGAGCGTTGTGACGCGATAAGTTTGGGGAGCATAAGTTGTAACCCACGTTCTAGCCTGGTCTAATCGTGTGGTAATTTCCGTTCGTTGATTTTTAGTTAGCTTCCTGGGAGTGATGCCACTTTCAGCTAATTTGTCGAAAGCGGCGTTAGGAAGTTTTTCAGGAGGGATAATTTGGGTGAGGAGCACGGCATGCAGGTAGGGGACTTGGGGAGGCATGGCGTCGGAGAGTGGTTCGAGGTTAGCTAGTTCGTAGCTGCGACGAATGTCATCGATTTCATGAGGAGGTGCTTTGGGTGTGTCAATTTCGTAATACACTCTTTCAGCTCGTTCATATTGACCAATGTAAGTTGGGATATACTCTAGCCCCAACGTGAGACGTTTCATAGATTTGTTTTTGAGGTAAATATAGCGGAGAGCTTCTCCTGGAGCTACAGACACCCATGTTTTTGGAGTGAATCCGTTGAAATCAGAGCTACCCATATCGCCCTTATCCACTCCATTCTCGATGAGACCCACCCACTCGTTAGCATAGGGAACTGGAGGCTTGAATTTGAAGAATGTTTCCGCGATTTCTTTAGCACTATCACGTGACCCCCCCGGAGTAGCATGATCCTTTCCAAAGGGTTCGAACCCGACATCAAGAACTTTCCAGAGCGCTGCCCATTCAACACGCCATGAGAGTTTACCATTTTCAATTGAAGTAGTTCCTTCGTGATTGCACCCTTCGCACCGGTAGTTGGCGGTATAGGCATCTAAATCGACATCGATGACTGTGGTTGTGCTAATTCGTTGACATTCTTCACATACAACACTAATCGGGAACCAGCCCTCAGGATAGGGATTTCGAACCCGATATTTGTTAACCATTTCACGAGCCTGTTCACGATGCTGAATTGTAAACCGAACTAGCTCATGCATTTTAGGCCACGTGTATATCTCATTTGTACTGACAAGGGTGGCATCTCGACTGAAATGATCCAAGTATTCACCAAAATCGAGCCAGTATCGGTCCACCCAACTAACCAGCTCACTCTGAGGATCCGGAACATCAACTAATCGACGCCCAACATACTCTTTGGCCTCATCTGGATTTGGAAACTGGGCGAGTTGACCTTCCTTTCCCTTCCATTCATCACTCGTATAGCGGACGATGTAATGCTCCGAAACGTACCCTTTCTCCCGGAGCTGGTGCATGACTGTGTTCGTTAACGTAATTTCACCACGGAGCCGTCCCACATGCTGTAAACCAGATACCGACAGACCACAACTACAATCAATCTTTGTCGCATCTTCTCCCCAGTACCGAATGATCTCCTTGACGAGCGCGTCAATCCAATGCTGGTAGAGGGTTTTTTCTGGCACTATGGTCACCTAAATTCCGACACATGTATTGAACGAAGCTTTATCAACGATTCGATTTTCATGCATCAGGTCTAGATGACCCAACAGCACCAATCTCAGCGTATATTGCGCGTACGCGGTCTGTGAGTGCATCCAGATTCCACTCTGTTTCAGCTGAAACCAACACTACAGGAAGATTATACGCCGTATCAACCAAGGTGACAACCTCTTCTGATTGCCTTGGTTCAACCAAGTCCACTTTGTTCAGCACCATTAAAACTCGTGACTCTTCTATTCCATTCTCCCGCAAAATCTCCAATGAACTCCGTATCTTCATCTTCAACAGCTGCAACGAATCCGAAACATCCACAACCAAGAGCACCACGTCAGCTCCCCGCATATCATCTAAATTCAATTGAAACGCCGAAATCAACTCAGGATCTAAATCCAAGGCAAACCCAATCGTATCCACAAAAAACATCTCCGTGTTCCCCGCCATTGCCCATTTCGACGCCAATGTAGTAAAGGGACGAGCACTCACCTCCTTCTCCGCGCCCGTTAACGCATTGAACAAACTGGTCTTACCCGCATTATAACACCCGACAACACACACCACCGGAACCCCCAGTTCCTGTCGTTTGCGCATCCGACGATGATGCTCCTCGCGGTGTCGGGTTAACTCTTTGGTCACCTTGGCTATCCGTTTTCGTAGACCTCGTAACTGGGCATGATACGCATACTCACCCGGTCCCCGCCCACCACGCCGGGCTGGACGTTCCTTTAACAGCCGTTCACTCTCGATCACTTTAATGTAAGGATAACTCTTCTGCAACGCTGCTAACTCTAATTGCAATTGCGAAACACGATCACGTGCCTCCTGGCCAAACACCTGCAGCACAATTTCATATCGATCCAAGACAGGTACACCAAAGGTACGTTGCAAATTATGCTTCTGCATTGATGTCAACACATTATAAACCGCAACAACCTCAATCTCCTCAAGGGTCACCAACCCTGCAATCTCCTGTACTTTGCCACGGCCAAACAATGAACCCCCATGCA